>JBDNFJ010000025.1:0-15221 GCA_041689895.1 Gracilimonas sp.
TATCACTCTATCATTCAAAATAATCATTTCATATTCACAAATTGCAGGGGAACGCCCATATCTTTGGCTTTTAGATGTGCGATGATAGCCTGCAAATCATCAATTTTTTTACCATCAACCCGCACTTGGTCATCCTGAATCTGAGGCTTTACTTTTACTTTTAGCGCTTTGATTTCTTTTACAATTTTCTTGGCTGTTTCGCGGTCGATGCCTTCCTTTATATTTATATCCATTTTAAGATACCCTTGGGAAGTTCCTTCTTCATCCCCAAAATCCAGTACTTTTGAGCTAATACCACGTTTTATGAAATTCTTCATAAGCATGTCTTTAACCGCCTGCATTTTCATGCTTTCGGCGGCAACCAGATGAATACGATTTTCTTTACTGAGGAATTCCACTTCGGTGTGAAGTCCACGGAAGTCGTAGCGGGTGCTGATTTCTTTTACCGTATTGTTAATGGCGTTATCCACTTCTTGTGCGTCTATTTTATTCACGATATCAAATGAAGGCATGGTATTTTCAGGTTTTAAATGTTTTTAGTAGTCAGTATTTTCGTAACCAAAATAGGGTTAGGTTTGTTCTTCGTATTCGTCAAACTCATCTTTATCCATCTTTTCGGCGATCTTTTCGGCGAGAGATTTTTCGATGAATATTTCATCTTCAGGCGGAATCATGGTTTTAAAACTTTTAATCTTGTTTTTGAGCTTATATTCAATTTCAATCACACCTTCTGAAAACCATGAATAGGTAAAAAAATCATCCCAACTTATTTTCCGGTCTAACAATATCAATCCTTTTGAGCGGATTTCAGGAATTAATCGCACGGTGAAACTATACGCACCCACAGCCATAATAGACAAACCGGAAGTAACGCGAATAGGAGTAAAGGGAAGGTTTGAAAATAGGGAGGTTCGCTGAATGCCGAAGAGGATCAGGCCTAACGCTACCAAGTTTGGGAATATATCGGTCCAGAACGAACGATTCACGTATAGAATATCACCCGCCTTACTTTTCTGTTGAAACTGTTGAAAAGCGGCACCACTAAAAAAGCCAAACAGGGAAGCATACACATTTGCCATTACCGCACCAGCAATAGGCTCAGGGAAATAGCCAATGAGATGCAGCCATTCCAAGCCTACCAATATAATTAGAACCGAAAGTAAGGTAATAGAGAAGTTACGGAGGGTGATTTGGTCGATGAAAAGTAATCGTTTATATCCGAGCCAAATACTTATGCTTGCTACGACAAATGCTGAAACAACTATCCAAATCATTGATTAATTTTACCTATATCTTAAAACAAATATTATTTTTTTGATGGACGAAATTACGAGGCCAACAGGCATTGAAGTTAGTAATAAAGAACAGATTCTGGAAATTTCATGGGAAGATGGCAGCCATTCTGTTTATCCACTTTATGGGTTGCGTAAAAACTGCCCCTGTGTGATGTGCCGTGGCGGACATGGCAGTATGGGTGAGTTTGAACCGGAAGCTTTTTTCAGGGAGAATCCACCCCGAATTGAGATTCGGAATCTGGAGCAGATTGGCAATCACGCTATTAAAATTACATGGGGCGATGGGCATAACTCCGGCATGTATCAATGGAAAACATTGCGCTGGTTGGATCCCGAAAACCATAAACCCAAGTAGGGTTTTGTAGTTTCACCGCTTCTAAAGATTATTTTGTGAGTGAAGAATTAGTTAGATGGTTTAAGCTTTTATAGAAATTCTGATTTGTATGCGTCTTCTATCCACGAATGTTAAACTCATTTTTTAGCGCTGAGTTTGCCGCATGGTATCCCGACATTCCATGAACGCCACCACCGGGCGGTGTAGAAGAAGAGCAAATATAGAACGGGTTTTCAGGGATTTTATAAGGATCCCATTTTAATACCGGTCGGCCGAATAATTGTTTTCCAACTTGGGCTCCTCCGTTAATATCGCCTCCCACATAATTTGCATTATACTGCTGAAAACCCTTGGCATTTATGGTGTGTTTTCGGATGATGGTATCCCGAAATCCGGGAGCAAATCGTTCAATCTGATTCTCAATAGCTTCTGTCATATCATCTTCAGAACCATGTGGAACGTGACAATAAGCCCAAAGCGTGTGTTTTCCTTCAGGGGCGCGGGATGCATCAAATAGGCTGGGTTGAGATAATAACACGTAAGGTTTTTCAGAATGTTTGCCTTCCCAAACCATCTTTTCACTTTCCGCGATTTCTTCTGCCGTGCCTCCAAGATGTAATGTCCCCGCCCTTCGACAGTGTTCGTTTAACCAAGGAACGGGCTCCGAAATCGCCCAATCTATTTTAAAACAGCCTGGACCATACGTATAAGAATGGAGCTTTTTTGCGTAAGAAGTAGGAAGTTTTTCACCGGCAATAGCTGCAATTTGCTGTGGCGTTAGGTCAAATAAAATGGTTTTGGTGGTAGGAATATCACGTAGAGAATTCACCGGATGATCCGTTTCAATAGCACCGCCTAATTCAACAAGAAGCTTAGCTAAGGCTGAGGTGACAGAAGCCGTTCCGCCTTTAGCAATCGGCCAGCCAACAGCGTGGGCGGAACTTCCCAATACAAGTCCAAAAGCAGATGAAAAAGTTTTTTCTAAAGGAAGCATACTGTGCGCCGCACAACCTGCAAAAAGCGCACGAGCTTTACTAAGCTTGAATAAAGAGTTGCTTAGTAAGGAAGCCGAAAATAGGCCATACCAACCAAATCGCGCCATGAGCAGCGGATGCTTGGGCAATCGGAGAGTTCCCAAAACGTCCTCAGCTAAAGAATCCCAGTTTGATACAAATTCGCTATAAAGCCGCTTATAATTACTCTCGTCAACAGACAGATGTTGGGCGGTTTCTTCTAAAGATCGAAAAGCTACGGCAGCCTCACCATCATCCAGCGGGTGAGCGTAAGGGATATCAGGCTGAATGAATTCAAGTCCGTATTTGTGCAGATTAAGGGAATTTAAGAATGGGGAGCCGGCCGTGGTTGGGAGCACCGCAGCGCATACATCATGTAAAAAACCCGGCTCGGTCAGTTCCTGCGTTCGAGTACCGCCCCCAATAGTTGATTTAGCCTCCAGCACCAAAACCTTCAGTCCTTTTTGAGCTAACCGAACAGCCGCGCTCAACCCATTAGGGCCAGAACCTACAACTACGGCATCAAATTCTGACGATGGATTGGGCAAAATATTATGGGTTGGTTTGTTCTTCTGCCAGCTTCAGCGCATTGTACACATTGACGACGCCGCCGGTGCGCGAAAGTTGTGAAAAATGAACCTCTTGCTGCGTGCCTGGTTTATACACCATTTGATCAATTTTGGTAACGCTTTCTAGAATAATATTTTTGACCTGCTGCGCAGAAAGTTCAGGATAATATGACATAATGAGAGCAGCTATCCCGGTTACCACCGGAGAAGCCATGCTGGTTCCGCTCTCCATTTTGTAGGTATTGTCGGGGTAGGTGGAATAGATATCTACCCCAGGAGCGAAAAAATCAACGGTATGAGGGCCATAATTGCTGAATCCTGCCACAAGGGTGGAGTCGGAATGCCATGAAATAGCACCAACGGTTAGGTAGTTGGAAGCCGAATCACCGTTGGCATAATATGGGGTAGGGAAGTGTTTGGTACTATCCACATCATCACTTTCATTTCCGGCTGCAGATACCATCAACACCCCCAAGCTGTCGGCATACCGGATGGCAGAATCTATATATTCTTTATAAGGGGAAAATCCTTTTCCAAAACTCATATTCATAACGCGCGCTCCATTTTCTGCCGCATAACGGATAGCATTGGCTACATCTTTATCTCTTTCGTCTCCATCAGGCACCGTTCGCACAATCATAAGGGCTAAGTCATTTGCTATGCCTACTGTTCCAAGATCATTATCACGAACGGCTCCAATAATTCCCGCAACGTGCGTACCGTGATCATTACTTGGCCCTTTCACATCGTTGTTGCCATAATATCTGTTGCTCAGGTCTTCATAATCATCCCCCACAATATCTCGTGGATTAAAATCTGGATTTAACCCGTATTTCTTTAAACCGGTTACATGATCATAATACTTTTTAAGATCGGCAAGGTCTGATTCTTTCGCCCCGTTGTTCTTCAAATAGGTCATGATTTGCTTAGCCTGTTGTGTTTGTGGCGTGTCGCTATCCGTGATTTCGAGATCTTTCAGGCTCACCGAATCGAAATTAGTAACATTAAGCGTTTGCTTAGCAAATTGAATGGCTTGTTGGGTTTGGCCAACCTGAGCGATATCCTTTTCATTCGATTTATATCGGCGCTCATATTCCGCTTTAATTTTCAGAAATTTGTTGTATTCCACTACATCTTCGGCAGCTACAGAATCCTCGTTAACACCTTCATACTTTTCTCTCATCTTAGCATAAAGTCGGGTGGCTTCGTAGGTGTCCTTATCTACGTTTCTGCCATCCGGACCACCAATGAAATTCCAGCCGTGCACATCATCTACATACCCGTTTCCGTCGTCATCTATATTATTTCCAGGAATTTCTCCTTTATTAATCCAAATATTGGCAGATAGATCTTCGTGGTCTATATCCGTTCCCGAATCTAAAATGGCTACAATTACTTTTTCTTTGGGTGATTTGTTGGCCAAAAGATCGGCATAGGCTTTTTCAACTCCGGTGCCATAATAGGGTTTGGCATTAGTGGGAGTGAGGTACCAATTATTGGTAGCCGTAACTTTGGCTACTTCCGTAGAAGACTCATTATCTTTGGAGTCTATTTTTTTGTTGTTATTGGAAGTGGTTTTAGTGCCCGCACAGCCAACGGAGAAAATAGCCAAAATTAGGATGGCAAAGAGCTTAGAGGTAGAGTTCATAAATCGAAGTATTTGAAGTTTTATTTTAAAAAACCGGTATCAGTATTTCTTTTTTATGGAAAATAAGAGCATATCCACCGTAATTGTAGAGCCGATTATAAACGCCAAAAGTATCATGCTGGCAACGGGCTCCCAAATAATGAATCCCCCAAAAGTACCCAAAACAGCACCCAAATACTGAATGTATTGAAGCTGATCGTTACTGGCATTTTTAATAAGCTGTTCCAGCTTCTTTTCATCGTATTGGCGAAGATTGTCTTCTACCAGTGCTTGTACATCCAGCTGGTTGATGAGTTTATAGAGCAAGTTGGTTACCATTTCTTCAATAAGTTCCCCATGCTCATCCATGGTTTCCGGTAAGTGATCTAAGAATGTATCCAGCTTATTGAGACCCTGTTCAATGCCGATGGGTAATTTTTCGAGGGCACTTTCAATCAAGTCCTGCATTTCATGCCCTTTCAGAAAACTGTATGCTTTTAGCGCTACTTTTTCGAACGAGTTTTCATCCACCGCTTCATCAATTTGCTCCATGAGCTTTTTGGCGATAGAAGTACGCACTTCCGGGTCGGCAATCATTTCATCCACATAATCAACAACCAATGATTTTAGGCTGTCGCGAAAATCAGGATCGTCCATGATGTTCTTTACATATAAAGAAGCTTTCTCACGATACTGGGTAATGGCCTGCGATTCCTTAATTTTTTGTTTGATGATTTCCGGGTTGATGAGATCCTCTGAAACGGCCCGCGCAAGTCGATAGGCAATACGGTCTTTTTGGGCAGGAATTAACCCTTGTCCTAAAATAGGTCGCTTTTTTGAAGGGCGAAATAACATGGTAATAGCGAGCCAGTTGGTTAAAAAGCCGATCAAACCGCTAATACTAATGATGCGTAGTAATCCATCAAAAGAGAAGTGGAGTTCAAAAATGGTGGTATTCATTCCATCAAAATCCCAGAAAAAAGAAATCCCAAAAACGATAAGTAGCATAAAAGGGAAAACAAAAAGTACATTCATCAACCAGCGGTGTTCAGAAACTTTACGAGATGGAATGATGCCGGCTGCCGATAGTTCGGAACGTGGAGTGTGTTTATCGACCTGCGTTCGAATAAGAGCCCAAAGCTCAGCTCCGTATTGCTTACTGCGCTCTTTGATAATATTTGGTTTGTCTTTGTTCTTCATCCTTCCTTTTTGAGGAATGCGTACGCAGTATTGGCCTAATTGTTGGCGTTTGTTAGCTTCAAATAAGTGTTTTCGAGACTGGTCATGGCAGATTTCTCAGCATCTGTACTATCTTCGTAACCAATGAGATGCAGCAGGCCGTGAATGAGAATACGCTGAAATTCAACTTCTACTGGCTGGCCAAATTCACCGGCTTGCTCTCTAATGCGTGGCGCGCAACAATATAAGGTACCTTCAATGGCTGAATTATCTATGGCCGATTGATCCGGCTCGTCATCATAGCGAAAAGAGATAATATCGGTGACATAATTGCGGCCCAAATGCTCTTTATTAATCCGAACGATCTCGTTCTCATCCACAAAAACCACTTCAACTAAAGTAAAGACTGCTTTCTCCTTAGTAGAAATTTTTTCGAGAATAAGGTTTACCTGTGATTGGCTTAACGGAATATCCCCCTCCGTTTCATGGAAGATTTGAAGGATGGAGGATTCGTTATTCAAAGAAGGGATATTAAAATGAGAAATCGTCGTCCATAGTTTCGGTGAGGGAGAGGGCGATGCCGCACATCATTAGGTCTTCGGGGAGCTGGGTGAAATCGCCACTAAGAATGGAGTTTTCCACATTAGCGTATAAACTACATCCCGCCGTTTTTTCTACAATCAGCCCAGAAGTTTTACTGCTCGATTTCCCAAAAAAGGTGACTTGCTGAAGTATTTCGCTGGCCACAAAAGCCGTACAGTTGTGAAGCTGCAAAAAGGTATTGTAGGCATACACCGATACCATATTCATTTGCTCGCCATTTATGCTGAGCCCTAAATGGATCTCAAGGGCGAGTTTGCGCGGTTCTTCTTCGTTCTTTACCTCAAACCGAAACACATCATTACCCAGCGGCTTGGGTTTGCAACCAAGCACCTGAGCAATGGCTTCTATATTCTCTTTTGTAAACTGATGAATCATAGTTCAATAATTAATGTCTCGAAATATACGGTACCCAGCAGTAAGTTTAAATGAAAGAGTTAATCAATTCCATATCGGGTAATTTCGTTATCGCTGTCTTCTTTTGTCTCAGGCATAGGAGGGAAATTCGCCCCCAGTAGCTCATTTACTTTTTTGCCCAGCTGTTTAGCTTCTTCCTCTTTATTACCGTGAAAATACGTGTATTGCACAAGCACCAGTGATTGCCGTGCTGTACGTACATCATTGAGCAAGCTTTGTGCATCCGAGTTCAATTGATTGAGCTGTGGACGGAGTTCTCGCTGTGTTTTGATATTTCCCTGAGATTGAGCCGTTTCGAGCTCTCCACGAAGCTGCTCAAATTGTGTTTGTATATTCTTGAATTCGCCCATATTCTTTTCAAGAGTTGCTATTAGCTGCTGTTCGGTGCCACTTGAAAGACGAGTAGCATCGGCACCTAAGCCGGATTGTGCATAACGGACGGCATAAAGCAATCTCAGCGATGGGTTATTGTTGTCCGCTCGGAATGGCACGCGGTCCTCTCCCCATTTGAGCCAGTAAGCCGCACTATCAATTTTGCCTTCTTTGCGATAT
The DNA here is from genome assembly GCA_041689895.1 of Gracilimonas sp. Lineage (GTDB taxonomy): Bacteria > Bacteroidota > Rhodothermia > Balneolales > Balneolaceae > Gracilimonas. The sequence continues at coordinate 7,587 of JBDNFJ010000025.1, forward strand.
TCCATGGCAAGTCCCATAAAATTGAAGCGATAATTACTGAGCATTCGGCGAATATTTTCATCCAAATAAAGACCGGGGGCATTCCACTCACGAAAGCGGAATTTCTTCAATCGATCTACGAAAATATGGGTGTTGATATAACCATCTCTTCCCGCTTTAAAATCCTTAGGTACAATGCGGTAAGCTTTGCCTTCGGTACGGAAGTAATCCTGTAAGTTCAACTGGCTTTGGCTGGATACGGTATTTGCAAAATAAATGGGGCGCAGCCAGTTGTTGGTTTTCAGGAGATCAAGGATGAGATGATCTTGAGTTTGAAGATAATAAATGCGATTACCTTGTTGATCCTCACCGTAAAAACGGCCGTTCAGTTTCCAGTCAACCGAATCATCCAGAGAATCGACCGGCATTTCGAAATCTGTTCCTTTCTGAAGAATGGGGAGAGAAGTATCGGGCTTCACTCCAATGGATTCTTTATACGTCATATCGCCGGAGAAAGCTTTTCTAAGCATTTCTTTATCCACGGGAATCTCTATTTCTTTTGGCTGCCACTGCGTGATACCGGAGGTCACTCGTGCAACTTCTTCATCAGTAAGCGAAATGGGAAGCGGAGCAGATTCATGTGACCACTGATCCCGAAGCTGTTTGATGTACCAGTCGGTGTTTAATAAACTTAGACACACAATACGCACATCGGTTCGGATGCCTTCCACTTCTTGGGCATACCAAAGCGGGAACGTATCATTATCACCATTAGTGAATAAAATGGCGTTTGGAGCTACAGATTCCAACAAATTATGGGCATAATCTGGAGCTACATAGCGGCTACTACGGTCATGATCGTCCCAGTTTTGATACCCCATCCAGGCGGGTGAAGCGAGCAAACAGAGGCCGACTGTTCCCAGTGCAACCGCTTTATTATTGGTATAATTTTTAAGGAGCTCTACTATGCCCGTCACCCCTAAGCCAAGCCATATCGAAAAGGCAAAAAACGAACCTACATAGGCGTAATCTCGCTCCCTCGGTTGATAGGGCGGTTGATTGAGGAAGATGATAATAGCGAGCCCGGTAACAATAAAAAGTGCAAGTATGGCAAGGGCTCGTTTCCAGTCTGAATTAAAATGGTAAATCATCCCGAAAATTCCCAACAAAAATGGAATAAAGAAATAATAATTACTGGCCATGTCATTTGGGTGCGCTTCTTTTTGAAAGCCCGATTGCCAACCCGCGTCTTGAATATCCGACTGCCTTCCAATAAAATTCCAGCCCAAATATCGCAGGTACATGTGATTGACCTGATAATCCCAGAAATAATCCCAATCAGAGTCGTAACGGCCATAATATTCCAAGTGCTTTGGATCCGGCGAATAACGTCGAGGAAAATATTTTTCGGAACTGCGGTCGATCTGACCGGTTTCGTTATCGAAGTCGTTCCCTTTTAGAATTGGCGTGGCTCCATACTGTTCTCGCTTCAGGTAGCTAATAAAAGCTTCTGCGGTTTCCGGATCATTTTCGTCGATGGGTGGATCGGCGATAGACCGAATCATAATGATGGAGTACGAGGAGAAGCCAATCAATATCATGGCATAGCTTATGGCAATAATATTAGCTAAACGCATTCTATTTTTGTGCGTGTAATAAATTGCATAAGCCACAGCAAGTATAAAAAGGAAAATAAAAGTCAGGGGACCAATAAGCCCGTAGGTAGCCTGGCCTACACTATTAGCAATAGTAGGGATGGTTTGAATAGTAAAAGGGTAAATGGAAAGAAAGACAATGATTGCTCCTACGCCCATCAGTAAAAACGATTTCCATTCAAAAGTGCGCAGTTTAAAATAAACGATTGGAGCTACGAAGAAAATAGCCAGGAGGTTCAACAGGTGAACACCAATGGCGAGCCCAAACATGTAGGCGATAAGTACCAGCCAGCGTTCATTGTATGGCTTATCATAGTTTTCGGCCCATTTTAATGCCATCCAAACCACAATAGAGGTAAAAAACATGGACATGGCATAAACCTCGGCTTCTACGGCGCTAAACCAAAAAGTATCGGTCATTGCAAAAGTAAGAGCTCCCACTAAAGCCCCACCATACATCCCGATTTTATCCATCATTTCCATGGAATCGGGATTTCCTTTCCACTCTCGAACTAAGCGAACAATAATGAGATATAAGAACATTATCGTAAATGCAGAAGTAAGTGCGCTTATAAAGTTTATGCTAACCGCTACGTACGCTGTGGGCATGAACATAGAAAAAATGCGACCCACAATAGAATATAAAGGAGCGCCAGGAGGGTGATTTACCTGCAAACCATGCGCAACGGCAATAAACTCGCCTGCATCCCAAAAGCTGGCAGTGGGGGCAAGTGTAAGGGTATAGATTATAAGGGAAACAAAAAGCGTAAAAAGTGCGAGGTACTTGTTAGTCGTTTTATGGTCTGAAAACATGTAAGGTTGGTTAGCGGCTCAAAAAAGTTTTTGGAAATTGGTTGATAACATTTTAAGATAGGCTCGCAATTATAAGCACAGCCTTATACGAATCAAAATGTAAGATACATAAGAATTTAAACTTCTCGCAGCTAAAACGGGAAAGTTCATATTGTATTATAAACTTAATAAATTTTTGAATGTCAACAGATACTAAAGAACGATTTTCCTCTAAATTAGGCCTTATTTTAAGTGTACTTGGGATTGCCATTGGTACAGGCAATATTTGGCGCTTCCCACGAATTGCCGCGCAAAATGGAGGGGAAGATGGGGCCGGTGCCTTTTTATTTGCTTGGCTTTGTTTTCTGTTGTTATGGTCTATTCCCCTTATTATTGCCGAATATGGAATGGGACGTAACGGCCGCAAAGGCGTGGTAGGCTCTTTTGTGAAATTAATTGGGGAGAAAAGAGGCTGGCTTGGTGGATTTGTAGCTTTTGTAGCCACCGCTATTATGTTTTACTATAGTGTGGTTGCAGGATGGTGCTTGTATTATCTGGTGCATTCTATTACAACGGCTCTGCCGGCCGATCCTTCGCAGGCTAACGCCATCTGGGAGGGATTTCAAGGCTCTAACTTGCCGTTGATGGCTCATGCTTTGGTAATGGGACTTGGAGGGTTTGTGGTTATACGTGGCATTTCGTCTATCGAAAAGGTGAACAAAATCCTGATTCCTTCACTACTCTTGGTTTTAATAGTGTCTTTAGTGAAGGCATTGTCTTTGGAAGGTAGCGGGCTGGGTATCAGCTACCTGTTTACGCCCGACTGGGCTACCTTAAAAGAGCCGAGAATCTGGTTAGAGGCGCTTACACAAAATGCCTGGGATACCGGTGCAGCTTGGGGCTTAATTCTTACTTATGCCGCTTACATGCGCAAGACCGATGATGTAACCGTAACTGCCTTTCAAACAGGAATTGGCAATAATATAGTTTCCTTGGTATCGGCCATTATTATTTTTTCAACCGTTTTTGGTACGCTGAGTCCAACGATGGGAAGTAGTGAGATTCTGGATGTGATGCAAACTTCTGGACCGGCTTCAACAGGACTCACCTTTATCTGGATGCCTCAGCTTTTTGCAACGATGGGAGGCGGGGGTATTTTCGCCATTCTATTCTTCCTGGGACTTACTTTCGCTGCATTTAGCTCGTTGATTTCTATGATTGAAATGGCCGTCAAAGTTTTTGTGGATATGGGAGCCAACCGAAAACGCGCAACTCTTGTGATTTGTCTGGCAGGATTTGGTTTTGGAATTCCATCAGCGTTAAATCTAACTTTTTTCGCTAATCAAGATTTTGTGTGGGGAATTGGATTAATGGTTTCCGGTGCTTTGATTTCATATGCTGTTATTAAATATGGGACTCAGAAATTTAGAAATGAGCTTGTTAATACCGAAGAACGTTCTGCTACCTTAGGCTCTTGGTGGGAAATTATTATCAAATATGTAGTACCTATAGAGGTAGTAACGCTACTTGCCTGGTGGATGTATCTGAGTGTGGGCACCTATGCTCCGGATACGTGGTTCAATCCACTCAGTCCATATTCTGTAGCTACGGTTCTGTTGCAGTGGTTAGTGGCTTTAGGGTTGGTGTGGTTCTTCCGTAAACCTCTAATGGGTAAAGCAAAATAAAGGCAGCAGTCTCATCTATGCAAATTGCATATTCCGACATTGTTTTAGATGATATGGGACATCCACACGCAACCGGATGATAAAACCACTGCCTTTTAGAATACATATAATCGGATGCTTTTTATGGCATCTTAGCCATTGTCTTGTTCGCTCTCTTTGGCTTTCTTTTTCTTCATCTGATCATAAATAACGGGCACAAAGAAAATGGCTAATGCTACAATGCTAATGACGAGTGAAAATGGATCTAATTTCATCTTGGTAACTATTTGAAATGAATAGGAAGCCATCCACCTTTTATTTAGGCAGATGGGATTTTAATGGTTGAATGGAGAGCGTAATTACCGAACGGAATACGCCCATGTAGTACCAAGAAGTTTTAAAGGAAAGAATGGAAAGGAAAGATAAGCTCTTTGATGCTGAGACTGGGTTTAATAACCTCGCACAGCATTAAATAGGAAGATGCGTACGTCTGTACCACCTCATTAATTACTAATGAGTCAAAAGAATCATCCTGAGATTCCGTTTCTGAATTTGTTTGAGGTGAAGAATTAAAGACATTAACTCCGCTTTCCCCTGGAGGATAAATAGAATAGAGATAGGCCCGACTGGAAGGGTAGGTTGAAGTGTCGTTAGCCTTTTTTGTGTGATGAATTTCGGCATTATTACGGCCGACTACATCTTTTGCATCAACCGAAAGGGTGGATAGCCCAACAGCCAGAATCAGTAAAAATAGGTCTAATCCTCTTTTCATAAAGCCTAAAATACAAACTTATTCACTTAATTATGTATTCGCAGTAATCCACATTGTAGAACCATATTCCCGAAAGCGCTGAATGCGTTGCAAAGACAATAACGAAAATCTATTTTTACATATTATCTGGCATACTGTTGTTTCCCCGTTTATATAAATAGACTTTCATAAAATATCCGAAGCTAAGTCCTGCTAAAGTCCAAATGGGAATTCCAATCAACACGGTTACCAAAGTTATAGGTTCGCTTATTATTAGAGGAAAGATGAAAGTCATAACCATGAACATGAATAAGCTCCAAATCAAGCCATTCTTAATCCAGTTATAATCCATAAAGTCATTGGGAATAGACTCCAAATCCAAGTTCTGAAATCTATCTGGCTGGCATGTTAACCAATTAGATCGCAAGCGGGTTCTAAACCAGCCCCAAATCGGAAAGCTTAGAACAAGAATCAAGAAGGAAGTAGAATTCAGTAAGCAGGGGATCACTTCTTCACAATTCGGGCAAAATAATCCAAACCAGTTTTTACGTGCCGTCCCGTTTTCCTTCGACCAAGTTCTGCTGTCATGCATTTCGTTGCAATGTGGGCATGGAATATACATTCTCTCTACTCTTGGTTTGTTTGATGAGCAATCTTCTAACAGGATTTTCGGCACTCTATAGCCAAGAAATAGCTCACTAAAAGCAACGCCCGGATTAATTATCCAGTGCAGGCTCATCCAATTGGGCCACGAATAAACCTTATATTTCTTATCAAATTCCATCATAATCCTCTTTTAAATATTCACATATAATGTTAGAAAATTAATTTTAAAATGAAAGAAAGCGAATATTTCAAAATCATTCATAAAGGATAAATACATCTTGTTGTATTAACCTACTCAAATTTGGAAGGATATAGTGGTTTTCTTTTGGCAGGTTCTAAGAAACCGGCAAATTTTTAACTTTTTAAGTTAGAAACGAAAGAAATAATCAATATCATTGGTTTGCAAAACCTTTATATAAGTTTAAAATTAATACTTGACGGATGGATTTCAACTTCTTTGATTTTCTGCAAATACTTGGGTCGCTTGGGATTTTTATTTATGGGATGAAGGTGTTTAGTGATGGGCTTCAAAAAGTTGCTGGCGGCAAGCTTCGCTCCATTCTCAAAGGGATGACCAGTACCCGGTTTCGTGGAATATTAACCGGTTTTACCGCAACTACTATCACTCAATCCTCATCCACTACCACCGTTATGGTAGTTAGTTTTGTGAACGCCGGCCTTATCACCTTTATAGAATCAACCGGGGTGATTATGGGGGCTAATATCGGTACTACCGTTACCGCCTGGATGATTGCAATTTTCGGGTTTAAGATGCAAATAACGCCCATTGCATTAATGCTTATTGGTGTTTTTTTCCCATTCATATTTTTCGGGCGCGAAAAACTGCGAAACCTCGCAGAAGCCATGATTGGATTCGGAATTCTTTTCATCGGGCTCGATTTCATCAAAAATGCGGTGCCTAATATTCAGCAAAACCCCGAGATGTTTCAATTCTTGCACCAGTTTACAGAGTTTGGTTTTGCTTCTATTTTAATTTTTGTGGTCATTGGTACGCTGTTAACCTTAATTACCCAATCGTCTTCGGCAGCATCAGCTATTACCCTGGTTATGTTATTTCAAGGATGGATTAGTTTTCCTATTGCGGCAGCCATGGTGCTGGGCGAAAATGTAGGAACCACCGTAACCGCTAATATTGCAGCTATTGTAGGTAACGTGTACGCTAAACGGGCCGCACGTTTTCACTTTATATTTAATATATGCGGGGTGATTTGGATGCTGGTTTTCATTCATCCGTTTCTATCAGGGATTGATGCGGTTATGACCTATTTCTTACCCGGCTCAGAATCTGTATTGTATGGAACCGATCAAATGGCGAGAAGCAATGCTACCCTTGCACTTTCTTTATTTCACACGGCTTTTAACGTAATTAATGTTCTGCTGCTTGCGGGTTTTGTGCCTCTCTTTGTTCGGCTCATAGAAAAGTATCAGAAGGAGAAGAAAAATACGCAATACCGCCTCCAGTATATTTCATCGGGAATGATGTCGTCTCCCGAGCTTTCCATATCTCAGGCTCGTAAAGAAACTGAATTATTTGCCAAACTAATTGAGAAGATGCATTTTAATGTAAAAGGACTTCTTTTTAATAAGCAAAAGAAACAAGAACGGTTTCTGAAAAAAATCGAGAAAAGAGAGAAAATCACTGATAATATCGAATTAGAGATAGCCGAATACTTAACGAAGATATCCGGCTATAATCTTTCAGAAAGTGCAACCCGACGAATTCGGGGCATGCATAGCATGATTAATGATCTTGAAAGAGTGGGAGACCTCTATTTTCAAATATCAAAGACTTTTGAACGAACACAATCGGAGGGAAGGGTATTACCCGAAGACACGTTAAATAAAATTGATAAATTGCTGGACTTAGTGCACGATGCCATCCGCAACGTCCGGGATAATTTGGCCAAAGTTGATGGCGAAATAGACCTGCAAATATCGGTGCGTTTGGAACAGGCCATCAACACATATCGTGATGAGCTGATGGAGTTCCATTATGCAAAGCTCGAAGAAAACGGCTACTCAAACCAAGTTGGTTTTATGTTTTTAGACTATCTAAATCGTCTGGAGAAAGTGGGAGATCATCTCTTTAACGTGAACGAAGCCATAGCAGGTAAAAAAGTAAAATCGGCTTATGGAAGGGTGATAGAGGAAAGAGGTTAATGCTTAA
>JBDNFJ010000026.1:0-2752 GCA_041689895.1 Gracilimonas sp.
TGGCTGGGATTTCATTATTGAGAAATTCGAGAACTTAGCAAAACCCTACACTACAAAAGAGTTGAGAGATCAAATCATCAAGATGGTGCAAGATTTTGAAAATCACACCGTAAGAGAACTTATGGAGCTGTTACAAACTGTACAGCTTACAAATAATATCAATTCATAAAAGAGGTAATTATGCCTGAAGAGAAAACATTCGACTTTATAAATAAAAACGAACGAGCACCTAAGCCCAGAAAAATAGGTGTTACTGAAATTCGCGGCCCGTATTATGCCGTAATGGGCAAACGGTATTTGCAAGACATTATGGAAACGATGGGTGAGCATGTAGATTCACTCAAGTTTTCTGGTGGTTCATTTTCATTAATGCCTAAGAAATCAGTTCAAGAGCTGATTAACATTGCCCACGATAACGATTCACTGGTTTCAACCGGTGGATTTATGGAATATGTGCTTACACAAGGAAACGATGCAGTAGATAAGTACATCGAAACCTGCAAAGATTATGGTTTTGATATCATCGAGCTATCTGCCGGATTTATCACCATACCTACGGACGACTGGCTTCGACTAATCGAAAAAGTGCAGAAAGCCGGATTGAGAGCTAAACCTGAGATTGGTATCCAGTTTGGTGCAGGTGGCGATACTAGCCAAGGCGAGCTGGAAAGTGAAGGCACCCTTGATACTGGCTATGCCGTAAAACAAGCCTCACGATTCATAGATGCCGGCGCTTATATGATTATGATTGAATCAGAAGGTATTACTGAGAATGCTAATCCATGGAGAACGGATGTACCCGCTGCATTTATCAACAAATTGGGACTCGAGAAACTCATGTTTGAAGCAGCTGATCCCGAAGTATTTGCCTGGTATATCAAAAACTATGGTCCCGAAGTGAATATGTTCGTAGATCATAGCCAAATTGTACAACTTGAAACATTACGTCGCGGTATCTGGGGAACTAAGAGTCTCTGGGGCCGTGTGTTAACTTACAAAGGATAACTTAGAAACTTAGAGTGATCGCAATTGTTTGCCGGATGGAATACTCCGGCAGGCTTTTTTTAACATTAATATAAATTGGAGAATTATGAGTACTGACAATGAAGTTCTATATCCACCCGCAACGCCTACCATGTCGAAACAACGTGCTTTGCTGGCACCAGATCAGGCCAATGCATTCCGAAATTTCAGCAAAGAAGTTTTTAAGGAAGGCGCGTTAGATGAAAAGACAAAACAATTGATTGCAGTGGCTGCAGCGCATGTCACACAGTGTCCTTACTGCATAAAAGGACACACCAAGCAAGCTAAATTAAAAGGAGCTTCTAACGAGGAGATTATGGAAGCTATTTGGGTAGCCTCCGAAATGCGTGCAGGTGCTGCTTATGCTCATGCTGCATTATCCATAGATGAAATGAATAAAATGGATAATCATTAGCAGAATCTTTGGTCTTTAAAAAATATCTATCAGAAATTATTTGAGCAAAAAAGATGTATTAATTTAACGCACGGGTAAACTAAAACGAGCCTTCGGGCTCCCTGCCAAAATTCGTGCATTAAAAAAGTATTGGCTACTCAAAGCTCATGGTTTGTGTAGCCTACCAACAATTTAATAGGAATAAAAGACATGCGTAAAGTAACATTAGACTACCAAAAAGTAGATGCCAATTCTTTGAAAGGAATGATGGGATTAGAGAGCTATGTAAGAGGATCAGACCTCGAGCCCGCCTTGATTGAATTGGTAAAGATGAGGGCTCCTCAAATTAACGGATGCGGCTATTGTTTAGATATGCATTCTAAAGATGCCCGTGCGGCCGGCGAAACCGAACAGCGTCTTTACGCGCTAAGTGTGTGGAACGAAACTTCATTTTATTCAGAGCGAGAGCAAGCAGCTTTGGCCTGGACAGAAGCGCTTACCAGAGTTTCAGAGATTGAGATAACCGATGAATTTTATGAGGAAATTCAGGCTCATTTTTCAGAGAAGGAAATGGTGGTTTTGACGACGGCGATTATTGCAATTAATAGTTGGAATAGGTTGGCTATTGGATTTGGAACCGAACCCGGATCGTATAAGCCGGAAGCTAAAAAGTAGCTTTCCGGTTACTTTAAATGTAAATCCCCAATGCATAAAGTGGATAATATTATGGCTAAGAAATCAATTCAGATAAAACGAATTTATAAAGATGCTTCAGATGATGATGGATACCGGGCGCTGGTAGATCGCCTATGGCCCCGTGGTGTCTCTAAAGAGGCCGCTAAGCTGGATGAATGGAACAAAGAGGTGTCTCCCTCACCCGAATTACGTAAATGGTTTGATCACGAGCCTAAAAAATTCAAAGAATTCAAAAAACGATATGAGACGGAACTTGCGGATCGTGAAGAAGTGCTCGATAAGCTCGTTGAACAAGCTGGCAAGCAAAAGCTAACCTTGCTTTATGGAGCCAAAGATGAAACAAACAATCACGCGATCGTTTTAAAAGAATTTCTGGACAAAAATATAATATAGATGACTCTGATACTTCAAAATCATGAGTTAAAACCGACGTTCTAATTCAATTTTATGAGCGTAGATTTTCCCCATGCTTTGGGCCGATATAGTAGCAGAAGAATAAATCATAGGTTTGCAAAATTATTTAGTGAGAAGAAGTAGAGAGGTAAAGGTATGCAAGAAAAAAAAGAACATATAGTCATTATAGGAGGGGGGTTTGGAGGCATAGCAGTTGCTAAAAAACTCAGAAAATCAGCCTATAAA
>JBDNFJ010000027.1:0-5684 GCA_041689895.1 Gracilimonas sp.
AAGAAGAATCTCGGCTGATAACAGCTTGTAGTGAGGCCGCGCATTCGATGGTGGTTGTATGACAATTTATTGAGCCTGTAATGGGTGCTGATGTCAGTAAATTTCGTGTCATTTTTAAGATAAAATGTTTGTTTTATGAGCTAACTATTTCCCCTTTAATGAGGGAGAACCATCTTTCTACTTTTTCTAATGTCAGGTCTCCATATACCATTGCTTTAACCATAGTTCTTTGAGTAGGTCCCTCTAATGATATAATTTCTAATATCCGTTCCTTTAGCGGGTTATTCTCAATTAGTATTTCGCTGAGTTCACGTCCTATTACCCTGGCATCAGCTTCTGCTTTATTATTGGGAACGTAGGCCTTCCATTCTTACTAAGTGAGGCTTTTGGCAAAGGCGAGTGATAGTGATTTTTGTGATAAGTGAATAGGTGTACGACTTTTGCATCTACGAATCACGTAAATACTGTTGTAAAATGAAAATGCTTCACTCTGATTTTCATCTAAAACAAAACTGAAAAGCAATAAAAAACGCCTTTTAATACCATTTAAAAGGCGTTTTATGTGTTCAAAAATAAGTAAAAATAAAAGTGGGCCCGGCAGGACTTGAACCTGCGACCAATCGATTATGAGTCGACTGCTCTAACCAACTGAGCTACGGGCCCTTTTGTTGGGTCGGCAAATATAGGGATAAATCTTGGCCTGTTTCAAAATTAATTGCCGTTCTTTTTAGAAATCTGTTTGGCGTGGTGGCCTATTGAATGAATAGTGATTTTTGCTAATTAAGCACTTTTTACTTCTTTCATGCCGGCTCGCCAGTTGCTATATGCCCATAATCCAATGATGCTGCCTAAAATGAGCAACTGCGCCAATGTGGTTTGTAGGGTGGGGTAGAGACCAATGGTTGGTATGTTTAGGTGGAAGGGGAGGGAGCTAATGCTAAAATATCCGGCTTCCTGAAATTCATGAATCGCTTTACCCATCAGGACAACGGCGAGGCCGGCCATAATGGCCGAAGAATATTTAAAGAGCGAGCGTATGGGCACTTTAGTGGTGAATCTCACTAAAACAACTCCGAGTAGAATCACCGCAATTATGGCTGTCCCTGAACCCAACAGAATGCCCGAGTCTCCGGCTGGTCCCGCTTGGATGCTGATGGAAGAAAGGAAAATAACCGATTCAAATGCCTCTCTGAAAACGACGATAAATGCGAGAAAGGCCAGTCCCCATTGATTATTTTGATCGACCAGTCGCTGGATTTTCACTTCTACAAACTCTTTCCAATGCGAAATATGTGTTTTATCATGTAACCAAAAGCCGATGTAGAGCAGCAGTACCACAGCAATTAAAGCTCCAAAACCTTCCATTAGCTCACGTTGAACGGAGCTCATGGATAACAAACTCTCGGTGAAAAACCAGCTTATAATTCCGATCAAGAGTGCAAAAAGCCAGCCGGCATGCACGTATTTAACCGATTTGGTAGCTCCCACCGATTTTAGCACACCAAGTATTACTAAGATAATCAGAAATGCTTCAAGGCCTTCTCTTAATAGAATTGAACCCGCCATGATAAAAGTAAACCAGAAGGAATCGTTTCTTTGTGCTAAAGTATCTTGGGCATCTCGAATAGAAAGCACGGAAGCATTAATTTTCTCTTGCAGCACAGGTAATGGAACGCCCGCTTTGATGGAAGCTCGGACTTCGATCATCTGATTTTCAATCTGATATACCAACGATGGATTGTTGGCTTTAATTTGCGGCTCCATCGGCTCCACTCCATTAAGATAAGCGTTTAGAGCCAGCGCATTGGCTTCATTTGTTTCACCGGCTTCATAGGCTTTATAAACTTGGTCTAATAGCGTAATTGCTTTTTGAAGTGGATGTTTTTGATTCCCGAATACACTTCCGTCTAACGAACGAAGTACACTCATGCCTTCTGCAATGTCGAGGTCTTTTTCCTGTAGAAATGAAATCCATTCTTTGTTAGGACTGGTAGTCAACGCCTTGAGGCTAACGGTGTCTTTAAGCGCCTGCTGTATGGTCTCGTTTTCAGATGGAGAAACGGAGTTCTCGTAGGATAAAGCGTTGATATAAAAAGCTACGTCCCAGGCTTCTTGATCTGATATTTCATGAAAGGCGCGCATTGCCGTTCCTTCAATGCCCAAGCGCAGGCTGTTATAGGCCTGTAACGGAGAAAGTTTGGAAGCAAGGGTAGAGTCTTGAAAATTTGTGGGAGGAGGATCTAAGCCTGCTGCAAGAGGACCATCACCTTCGCCATTCTGCCCGTGGCAAGATTGACAATACGTGACAAATATATCCGGCCCATTTTTTACATCCGGCCATTGCGAGGGGATTACGGTTATTAGATTCATGGCAAGCAAATTCTGTCGAATAGCATCGGTTAAACCGGTGATTTTTTCATCATCCACTTTATCCTGTACGGCTTGGCTCAATTCGCTAATTGCAGGTTTCAGCTCAGCAAACTCCGGCTTCTCTATTTCTTTGGATAACTGTTGGAAAATATCTGCCGCCTGCTGGCTGAAATCCGTCATTTCAGTATATTCACCTTCATTAATAATCGCGCCGTTGTCGATAGCATTGATGTAATCTTTGCCGATGTAATCAATCAGGCTAATTAATGTGCGAATACTTCTCTCGTTCGGATTTTGGGAATTTGAAGTGGACTGCTGAGCATAAATACCGGTGAATGACAGCAAAATACCGATGAATAGGAAAGCGGCTAATTTAATCTTCATTGAAATACAAAATGCTTATTTAGAATAAATCTAAATATAGGAAATAAAGCAGCGTAATTCTAACATTCGTCATGCAGATTTTTAAGGTGCAATTTTGAAATGCTTTATCTTTTGTGAAACGCTATATTTTCTTGAACTTGATGCGGTTAAGCCTTTAGCACATAAAAGGAGAGGTAGGATTCTTCTTTTTTAAAGGAAATTTTTTAGGTGCAGCAACCAGAAATACTGAACTGTTCCAGTGCCGGGTTTGATGAGAATTATTGAGAACGTATCAAATAGGTATCCTGTTGATAGATTGAATTAACGCCTTCTTTAAAATAAAATGGAGCATTAGATTTATGCAGTACAGATTTTTAGGACGATCAGGACTTAAAGTATCCGCACTTTCTTTTGGATCGTGGGTTACTTTTGGCGAGCAGGTAGAGGTAGAATTAGCCTATCAGCAAATGAAAACAGCCTATGATGCCGGGGTGAATTTCTTCGACAATGCCGAAGAATATGAATCGGGTGCGTCTGAAATTATTATGGGGAAGGTGCTTAAGAAAGCAGAATGGAAACGGTCGGATTTGGTGCTTTCTACCAAAATATTTTGGGGTGGTGAAGGGATTAATACTCAGGGTCTTTCCTTCAAACACATCAAAGAAGGAACCGAAGCCTCGCTAAACCGACTGCAAACGGAGTATGTAGATCTACTTTTCTGCCATCGGCCTGATATCCACACTCCGATTGAGGAAACGGTTTGGGCGATGAATCAGATGATTAATGAAGGGAAGGCACTGTATTGGGGAACCAGCGAATGGAGTGCTTACCAAATCCGAAAAGCCTACGATTTTGCTCGGCAAGAGCATTTGCGTCCGCCGCTGATGGAACAGCCTCAATACCATATGTTCAGCCGTAATCGCATAGAAAAAGAGTACGCTCCTTTATATGATGATATCGGGCTGGGAACCACTATTTGGAGTCCGCTTGCCAGTGGCTTGCTTACCGGTAAATACAATGAGGGCATTCCTGAAGGTTCCCGACTTAATATGGAGAAGTATAGCTGGTTGCGTAAGAGCTTACTGGAATCAGAGAAAGGGAAAGTGATGCTTGAAAAGGTGAAAAAACTGGCTCCGATAGCAAAAGATCTGGGAATTTCTATGCCTCAATTGGCGCTGGCTTGGTGCCTCAAAAACCCGAATGTAAGCACGGTAATAACCGGCGCTTCTAAGGTTGAACAAGTGGAGCAGAATATGAAAACCATGGATATCATCGACAAGATAGATGATGAAGTAATGGCCAGCATAGAAGGAATTCTGGATAACAAACCTACCGCCGAAAAAGACTGGAGACGATAGCCGAGTTTGCAAAATTATGAGATGAATTTTAACTGCAATGAGAGGTTGTTGGGATTATCCTCCATAAAATACCGCCCTATTATGCGGTGAATTTCGCCCCAGATTGTGCTTTTTTAAAAGTGAGATTGAAAGGATACAATCTCGATAGTAGCTTTTTACAATGCTGATCCTGAAGCCACTGCTTTAAAAAGTAGTGGCTTTTTATATGAATCGGTTGGTAATAAAATCAGAATGGTAGATCGTCATCAAGATCCATATCCTGATTACCATCCATGGTGAGTCCCGGTGCGCTGGGCGGAGCTTGAACATTACCCTGAGCCTGCTCCACTTTCCAAGCTTTCACATCGGTGTACCAATTTCCTTTGTACTCGCGACTTTGCACGTCGATAGAAGCCGTAACTTCGTCCCCTTCATTCACAGCCTGCTGGTCAATATTATCGCCCCACTGGGTAATACACACTTGTTTGGGGTATTTTCCTTTGGTTTCAAGAATGAAATCTCGTTTTCGCCAAGGCCCATTTTTCCCTTGACCTGATTGTTCTTCTAAAATTTTATCGACTTTTCCCGTGAGTTGAAGATCCATGTGCGTAGGTTGATTTGAAGTTATCTTTCAATATAGGAATTGCTGTATTGAACATCGACCGGCATCATAAATTACAAGGGACGGGTATTGGGACAGATTAGGCACGTTCATTTTTAGAACATGGTTGCGGAAGTTATGATGATGTTGGGTTTTGTAATGGGATAATAATTCTGAGAATTTAGGATGAAGATTGTGTGTAAGAAGGCTTATCTTTGGTATTGTCAAATAAATATGAAGATAGCTTTTACAAAGAAAAGTGCTTTTAGACGCTTTTCAAGGCATGCTTCGGTTTTTCCTTCACGGAATCTTCATATTAGGATTCTAATTTGTACCCTAATGTGCCATAAATTATTTAGAGCAATTTTATGAGGTTTAGTGCAATAGGTATTTCTCATTGGAAAAGTGAGATTTCTATTCGTGAATTATTTTATTTAGATCAACCCCGAAGAGAGCTTTTGGAGTTTCATACGCAAGAAATTCCGGGTGGCGTGTTGATACTTGATACCTGTAATCGCACCGAATTATATGCTTTTTGTGATCCCGAAATTCTGATTACCGCTCTTTGTAAATCTACCAATACCCAATCGGCATTTTTTCAAAAGCATGGGTATGTGCATCATGGTGATGCAGCTTATGAGCATTTATTCAAAGTGGGCATCGGCTTAGATTCTCAAATGCTCGGGGATGTGCAAATCATTCAGCAGGTAAAACAGGCCTACAAGCGCACCAAGAAAAGGTTTTCCGGAGAATTTCATCAATTGATACAAGCGGTATTCCGAGCACACAAGCGCAGTCGAACGGAAACGGGTTTTGGTAAAGGCTCGGCTTCGGTAGGTTTTGCGGCGACACAACTGGCGCTTACCCATTTCCCGAACCTGAGTAAGGTCCGAGTGCTGTTGGTGGGCGCGGGTAAAATGGGCAAGGTTTCGTGTAAGAATCTGGTTTCTAACGGGGCCGAACATATTTCGGTTGTAAACCGGACGATTGACCGCGCTAAAAAGCTGGCTACC
>JBDNFJ010000028.1:0-11068 GCA_041689895.1 Gracilimonas sp.
CCGTATATAATCTGGAAGTTTGGCTTATTGAGCGTGAAATGTTGAGTGCATAAATAATGAACGCAACCAAGTCTCCTGCGGTCAATCTTCCTGCAAGCACTTCCTTCCCTCCATACCAAAATATGATAACCAGCGTGCTCATAAACATGATGCCCACTCCCGACCAAAAAAGCTGAGTAAGTACCATTTTTCGGCGAGCCGTTAAAAACAGCTTTTCTACGGCATCCTTATAACGCCCAACTTCATAATCTTCTCTTACAAAAGCTTTTACTAAGCGAACGGCACCCAATGCATCTTCGGCTACTGCCGTTGAATCCGCTAACTCATCTTGAATATCTTTAGAGAGAAATCGAATCTTCTGCCCAAAATAGCGCGTGGATAAGGTGACAAAAGGAACCGTGACAAATATGACAGAACTCAGCCTCCAGTTCAACATCACCATAAGAGAAACCGAGCCAATTAACGAAAATGAAATGGTTAGTAATTGTGGAAGTGAATCGGTGAGTGCTGTACGTATAGAACCCACATCATTGGTTAAACGCGAAGAGATTTCCCCCAATCTACGTTCCGCAAAAAACTTAAATCCCAGCCGATGTAAATGCTCATATACTTTTTTTCGTAAATCGGTAACTACTCGTTCTCCGACCCATTCCAGATGATAATTTCCAAAGAATGAAAAGGTAGCTTGTAGCACAAAAAGGCCTAACAAACCAAGCGCCAAGTAGTTTAGCAACGCACTATTTTTGGTCTCAAAAACGGCATCCAGCAGTTCTCGAAGTCCAAGTGGCACCGCCAGCCAAATGCTTGAGGCCAAGATGGTAACTATGGTTGCTACATAAAATCGCTTTCGATAGGGCTTACTTAGCGCAAAAATATCCTTTAGCGTGAGCCAAAGGGATTGAATAGACTTCTTCTTTTTATCTTGTGGTTTACTCATCAAATTAGGTATGCATTAAAAACGGATAGGATAACCTCCTCCGTTGTTGGCTACTATTATCCAAATACCGTGCCATGGTAGCTATTCCTGACAGGAATTTAGGCGCTTCTTTTTAAAGCTTTTGGGGAATGGTTCTTTTTTATCTCTTTTCCACTTCGTTAAGAAGTGCGCTATCGAAATGCAGTTGGTGGAATTTGGATCTACCAGGATTGGGTTACGAAGATGGGGTTTTGTAACCAGGGTGAATAAGGGTTATTAGCTTGAATGACTCAATTGAAGATAGATTAGAGTCTAATCAGGAAGATCTGGGTACTTCAATTTAAAAGCGTAATTATAATTAATGATTGTTTGCTCATCTTTATTAGCCAACCAAGCATCTTCTTCGTGAGAAAGCTCTATCAGTTTACCTGTATTGAAAACCCCTAAAAACTCTTTAATAAACTCTAAAGTAGACATCTCTCTTTCTGACAAAACGTTTAGGACATCATTATTTGAGGAAATTATAAACCTTTCCCCTTCTCTTTCCTCAAATTGGACAAGCTCTATTGAAAAAGCACCGGTTTCTGCACCTACTTCAAAAATAGTTCCATATCTATGAGGGACGGGGCCCATTTGAATTGCTTGATAGCTTGTTCCACTAATAGATTCCCCATATTTTTTGAAATGATGAAAATCGGCATAAAAAAGCAGCTTATTCATCTTGACCTTAAAGATGTTCTCGCTTTGTGCAAAGAAAGCAACCATTGCGTTTATTTTTTCCAAAGAGGGTGTTCTGTACCCCGTTAGTTCACTGGGTTCTTGATTGCTAAACATCCAGTTATCTAAAGTTTGAATATCAGGATTGTTCTTTTTTGCAGATTTAATAAGATTTCTTTTTTGAACATCTGATAATTCACCACACTCATTTACTAAATCTATAAACCCTTCTGGTTTGGATGCCAAAGAAATTAATTTTGCATTAGCCAATTGAGGGATATCCCCATTTTCATAGTTGCGGTATGTGTTTGGGCCAAACCCAAGAATAAGAGCCATTTTTGTCTGACTCACATCATATTTTTTACGAATTGATTTAATTTCTTCGGGAAAAGGAATATTGTGCTTACTTCTGTAGGTGTTATGCAACAAGTGCATATTTAATTCATCAATCTCTCGGTTAGTGAATTCTTTTCCGGTATCCACACATTTATAATTATTATATGAAATGGTGAATTTATCTCCTCTAAACTTTAATTCTTCGGGATTGGTTTGACAGATTACTTCTCCGCCTGTAAATGGGCTTTTCATGACTCACTCTTTTTAAAAGGATATTTCATAGGATATTCTGCAATGTGAAAAGAAATACAAATTGCCGCATTATTTGGAATACCCATTGTGATTTTTAAATAGACTTCTTCGTTCTTTACTCGTTTGCCAAACACCCACATATTCCCTCCACCATGCTGGGATTCTTCAAGCGGACCTTCAGAGTATTCGTTTACAGCCAAATTCTTTACCACCTTATCTCTTTCGTTAGGTAAAATATCAAGGTCTGCTAAGGTCTGTACATTTTTTGGCCGATCATCTTCGTAAACAATATCGTATACGCTAATTTTCGCATGTAAACGATACAAGAACGTGGCTACTTCATCTTTAGTTGTGTTTATCATTCAACTGCATGTGTGTAATCTATTGATTAACTCTATCAATTCACAA
The DNA here is from genome assembly GCA_041689895.1 of Gracilimonas sp. Lineage (GTDB taxonomy): Bacteria > Bacteroidota > Rhodothermia > Balneolales > Balneolaceae > Gracilimonas. The sequence goes on from JBDNFJ010000028.1 coordinate 2,630, forward strand.
CTATATAGTTGTCATCAGCATCTTCTCCAACCCCAAACTTGCTCCTTTAAAGATAGATACTCATATCCCAATCTCATCAAGTGTTAGATAGTGGATATCTTAACTCGTGTGTCTTCATTGAATTTTATGAAAAGAAAATAATAGAATAAGTGGTTATTAAAAATGATGTTTTATAGATAAGCTAACCTCAATAAGTCTATAGATTTAGAACATGCACAAATAGAAGGTGATCATCTCCGTAAATGGAAAACAATACACATAATGAAAGATTCTGCGCGGATGCAATTTCGCTCCCGTAGGGGCAATTCATGAATTGCCCCTACGGGATACATTTGGGTATGAAATGGTATTTCCTCGTTACGAGGATAGACCATTATAACGGGAGAGCAGCCAGGCTAAAATATAAGAGTACAATCAGATCCCTGCCTCCTCAGGGATGACTTTTTTGGGGTGGTAAAGTGGTTAGTTGTTGCCTATCAGAAAAGGCACCCATCGACATTACCGCGCAGGTAGACGTCTAATTTATAGGTGAAGGGAAGCTAAGATTGGAAGTTTCTCGCAGTTTATAAGAAATTACAGATTTCACAAATGTAAGCACTCGTTCCTTAGTTAATACATCCTGCTTAAGCACACATAAATCCACCCATTTAAAAACGCTAAAACCTTTTGGCAGATATAATCATTTTTATCAGTTTTTTTGCGTTCAAATCATTATCTATACTTAAAACATTGAACCTATTCTTGAGGTTATGGATAGCGAAATTCTTACATGGATATTTTTTATAGGCGGCGTTCTGCTGATGGTTCTTGAAACTATGATTCCGGGCGGCGTTGCATTTCTTTTGGGCATAAGCGGACTGGGGATTGGGCTTCTTCGTTATTTGGGGTTTCTCCAAGATCCCTTTACGGCCATCTTTAGCTGGCTAGCTGTTTCCACCGTTCTAACCATTGCCATTCGCCCTTTCATTAATAAATATTTTAAAGGCGAAACCTCGTTCAAATTTGCGGACGAAGATTATGAAGCCATGGATCAAATCGTAGATGTAATGGAACCTATTAACGAGTTAAGCAACGAGGGGCGCATCCGCTTTCAGGGAATTTCTTGGCAAGCGCGCTCGCTGGATGGAGAAATCCCGGCCGGTACTCAGGTTCGTATCAAATACCGAGATAACACCACTTGGATTGTAGAATCGGTGGACGCTATCGACGCTCCTAAAAATCAACTCAAAGACACTAATAAAAACTAATATGTGGACTACCCTTTTAATCATTATCGTAGTATCGTACTTCGTACTCACCCGTCTTTTTCAGATTGTGGAAATGCGCGAAGAAGTAATCCAAGAACGTCTGGGTAAATACAAAAAGACGTTAACGCCGGGATTTCACTTTCTAATACCCTTTGTTGACCGGCCGGCGTACCGCCAGGAAATGCGCGAACAAGTAATCGACGTTCCCAGCCAAACCTGCATCACCAAAGATAACATTGAAGTATCCGTGGACGGTCTTGTGTACCTAAAAGTTATGAGCTCACACAAAGCCAGCTATGGGATTTCTGATTATCAGGCAGCGGCGGTAAATCTTGCACAAACTACGATGCGAAGTGAAATTGGTAAAATGACGCTGGATGATACGTTTTCAGAGCGGGAGAAAATGAACGAGAATATTGTGCGTGAAATTGATGAAGCCGCCGATCCTTGGGGTATCAAAGTGTTGCGGTACGAAATTAAGAACATTCGTCCATCGGTTGAGATTATAGATACAATGGAGCGACAGATGGAAGCTGAGCGAGCCAAACGCGCTGAAATCACCAATTCTGAAGGACATCGTCAGGCTCGTATTTATGAATCTGAGGGTGAGCAACAAAGTCAGGTGCTTATTTCAGAAGCCCAGCGCCAGCGTAGAATCAACGAAGCTAAAGGACGAGCGCAGGAAATTGAACTCGTGGCCACTGCAACCGCCAAAGGACTTCGACGTGTGGCAGAAGCCATTCAACAACCCGGAGGTGAACTGGCCGTAAAAACAAAGCTGGTGGAACAATACATCAAGCAGTTTGGCAACATTATCCAGAAATCAAATGTATCGGTTTTGCCCACAGAAACGGCAAATCTAAAAACCTTTTTTGAAGGGGTAAGCACTATCAGCGATCACACCAAAACCACATCATCTAAAAGCAAAGCATCTAATCAAGGGGAAAAATAATCATGGAAATCATCGAACTTATTAGTCAGGTATTACTTGGTCTTTTTTCCATCTTTGTGATGTTCAAATTCATCCAGTCGCTGCGGATGGTGCCCAACCAATTTTCTTACATTGTAGAGCGATTGGGCAATTATCACACCACACTCGGGCCGGGCTTTCACGCTTTGGTTCCTTTTATAGACCGCGTAGTGTACAAACAAGACCTCCGGGAAGAAACTATAGAAGTGGAACCGCAGGAATGTTTCACCAAAGACAACGTGAAAGTTGAAGTGGACGGAGTGATATACATCAGTGTTATGGACCCAGTGAATGCCAGTTATGGCGTTACTAATTATCGCTATGCGGCGGTGCAGCTGGCGCAAACGACCACGCGTTCCGTACTCGGTAACATGGACTTAGATCAAACCTTCGAGGAGCGGGCCTCTATGAGCCGCGAAGTGGTAAACGTTTTAAGTGAAGTAGGACAAGTTTGGGGAATTAAAGTGCACCGATATGAAATCAAAAACATTATAACTCCACGAACGGTACAAAAAGCTATGGAGCGCCAAATGACGGCTGAACGTGACCGTAGAGCTACCATCGCAACTTCTGAAGGTGTGAAAGGTTCTAAGGTTAACGAAGCGGAAGGTATGCGAGCCCAGATTATTAATATCTCAGAAGCCGAGATGCAGCGCCGTATTAATGAGGCAGAAGGGATTGCTCAGGAAATTGAGTCGATTGCTGAGGCCACTGCAAGTTCCATTGAGCAAATTGCCGGGGCCCTTTCTCAACCAAAAGGGACTGAGGCCATGAAGCTTCAGCTTTCCGAAAAATATCTGGATGTATTATCCGGTTTAGGCCGAAATGAAAACAGCGTAATATTACCCAAAGACATTTCCAATTACGATGCTCTTATGAATGGGCTATCACTGGATGAATTGTCGGTTAAGAAAAAATAGCTTTTTTAAGGCAGGCACTTATTTAGTTCCAACCCTCCAATGGTTTATAATTATTGGAGGTTTTTTATAGCGTGAAGATAGCCAAAGCATAATCAGTCTGGCTGTTTTACAAGCGATTGAAACCCCTTCAAAAAACATTCCATTTTATTAAAAATGAACGAACATTAATACTGAAATGCCCTTCTGATTTATTTATATTCCTGACCGTCTTAAAAGGCACTAAGCGACATCCATTTTAAATTTAATTACCCAATATTATGAAAGCATTAGATTCGGCGGTACAAAATAAGATAGACCAATGGCTGAATGGAAGCTATGATGAGCAAACCAAGGCCGATATTCGTCAGAAAATGGACGCAGAGAACTTTGAGGAGCTAACGGATGCTTTCTACAAGGATCTGGAATTTGGAACCGGTGGATTGCGCGGCATCATGGGCGTGGGCTCTAATCGGGTTAATAAATATACCTTCGGCATTGCCACTCAGGGACTCAGCAATTTCCTGAAAAAAAATTACCCGGATGAGGAATTAAAAGTAGCCATTGCCCACGATTGCCGGAATAACTCAGAAGTTCTTGCCAAAGTAGTAGCCGATGTCTTTTCTGCAAATGGAATTCGCGTGTATTTTTTTGATGCCTTGCGCCCCACTCCTGAACTATCATTTGCTATTCGTGAGCTTGGTTGCCAAAGCGGCGTGATGCTAACGGCTTCTCACAATCCCAAGGAATATAATGGCTATAAAGCCTACGGGGCGAATGGAGGCCAGCTTGTAGCGCCGCACGACCAAATGGTGATGGAAGAAGTTCAGAAAATACAAACCGTGGACGAAGTGAATTTTGAGGGAAAGGAGGATCACATTGAGGTTATAGGTGAAGCAATGGATGAAAAATATCTGAAAGCCCTCACCGATTTATCGGTTTCAAAAGATGCCATTGCCCGCCAAAAAGATCTCAAGATCGTGTTCTCACCCATTCATGGAACCTCCCGAGAATTAGTGCCGGAAGTGCTGAAGCGCTACGGATTTGAAAACGTACATCCAGTGGAAGAACAAATGACGGTAGATGGCAACTTCCCCACCGTGATTTATCCCAATCCTGAGGAAAAGGAAGCGCTGAGCTTAGCCCTTAAAAAAGCCCAAGAAATAGATGCCGAGTTAGTAATGGCTACCGATCCTGATGCGGACCGTGTGGGAATAGCGGTCAAAAATCTGCATGGAGATTTTGTGCTTCTGAATGGAAATCAAACCGGATCACTGATTATTAATTATATGCTAACTGCTTGGGAAAAGGCCGGCAAACTTACCGGAAACGAATATATCGTCTCCACCGTAGTCACCACACAACTAATTAATCGCGTTGCGGAAGATAAAAAGGTAGAATGCTTTAATACCTTAACCGGTTTCAAATATATTGGGGAATTAATGACCGAGCTGGAAGGCAAAAAGAAATTCATTTGTGGCGGAGAAGAAAGCTATGGCTACCTGATTGGGGATCATGTAAGAGACAAAGATGCCGTAATTTCCTGTGCTATTATTGCTGAAATGGCCGCTTATTATAAAGATCAGGGCAGTAGCTTATATGAGGCTTTACTCAACATGTACGTTGATTATGGCCTGTTCCGAGAAAACCTGGTTGCGGTTACTAAAACAGGGAAAGCCGGTGCCGAAGAAATTCAGCGCATGATGTCAGATTTCCGCTCCCATCCCCCTAAAAAATTGAGCGGTTCTAAGGTGATTACCGTGAAGGATTACCAAAGCTCAAAAGAAAAAAATATGGTAACCGGAGAGGTTACAGATATAGACCTCCCCTCCTCTAATGTGCTCCAGTTTATAACCGAAGATGGTGGCATTGTATCAGCCCGGCCTTCAGGAACCGAACCGAAAATCAAGTTTTACTGTAGCGTAAATACCCAACTTATGAGTACCGATGATTACGATCAGGTGGTTGCTACGCTGGATAAGAAAATTGATATGATGATAGAAAGCTTACAGAAATAGTTTTCGATCTCGGAACCATTTTCTGCGCACCTTATTTCGGAAAATTACATTTGTGATGAATCCGACTTAGGCTCTGCTCAATATTCTCAGCAAATACACTAATCTGTTTTCCTGAATAGAAATAGATGGTATCTAAGCCTACCTAAATGGTTTTTAAAAAAGCCGTACTCTTTACTTTCATACTAAAACCTTCTTTATTGAAATAAAGCGTTTGGTGGATAGTTAATGGAACACCAGACTATTGACTGTGTTGTATAAGTATAAGATTAACCTTTAATGCAGGATTAATATGAGTGTAGTAAATAGAGCAACCATTGAGCAACTTATCAATAAAACCCAGGATGTAAATGTCACTATTTTCATCCCAACTCATAAAAAAGGGGAAGAAGGCAAGCAAGATTCCATTCGGCTAAAAAACATCCTTCAAAAGGCAAAAAACGATTTAACCCAGAAAGGCTGGAAAGAGAAAAAAATAGATGATTTATTCAAAAAGGTGTATGACAAAACCGAAGAAAACCAGTTTTGGCTGCATCAAGACAAGGGCTTGGCTATATATGTAAATGAGGAATATTTAGATTTTTTCAAGATTCCGGTGAGCCCAAAAGAGAATTATCTTATCTCGGAGAACTTTCTGATTACCCCACTGCTTGAGCTCCAAAATCATCACGCCGAATATCATGTATTAGTGTTGAGCCAAGCCAAAACCAAGATGTTTAAGATTGCACCGGATGAAACTGCACAAGTCACGTTCGAAAGTGTGCCTACCAGTATGGAAGAGCATTTGAAGTATCATGTGCACGAACGTTCTATACAACAGCATAGCATTAGTGGTGGAAATGGAGCGGTTTTTCATGGACAAGGCGCTGATATTGATGAGAATAACAAAGAGCTGGAGCTTTTTCTGAAGCACATTGAGAACAAAGTGACCAAATACATGAAAAAAGTAAATGGCCCATTGGTTTTAACCGGCCCCGACAAGATGGTGGCTTATTACAAAAAGGCTAACAAATACTTTAATGTGCTCGACACATTTATTCTGGGTAATGCAGATTCAAAAACTATTAAAGAATTAGAAGATCAGTCTTGGGATATTATGGAGCCCTATTTCAGGGAAGAAATTGATAGTGATATCGAGCGTTTTAACAATCTTCAGGGAAGCGAGCTGATATCTACCGAAGTAAGCGACATTGTGAAAGGGGCTTATTTTGGGAAAGTAGATACCCTGTTTGTTCCCATGGGATTTAGTCAATTTGGGATGTTTAACCCGGACGAAAACAGAGTTGATATCTCCGAAAATATAAATGGACAAACCATAGATTTGATTAATCACGCCGCTATTTCTGCCTTAAGAACGGGCAGTACGCTTTATGGATTGGCTCCTTCCGAAGTTCCACATAATTCCGGGTTAGCCGCTATTTATCGCTACAAATCTTAATTGGTAATTATCTTTAATCAGCCTGCTTCATCCTTGTGATGGAGCAGGCTTTTTTATTTTATAATAGGAAGCCTTCAGGATAGCTCGAACACCTTCCCGACTTTTTGGGTGACCAATTCATCCATTTCGAGCTGAAGAAGTTGAACTAAAAGCTGGCTGGTGCTCACCCCTATTTCTTCACTCAAATCATCTACCTGATACGCTTTTTCCTCTAATGCCGTGCATATTTTCACAGCCAACTCGTCCAGCTGTTGATCGCGCCATGCCGGCTTTTTATCTTCCTGAACTTTCCCGGAACTATCATCATGTTCTACCGGAAGTTCATCCAAAATATCATCTACTGTTTGAACCAATTTGGCCGCACCACGCTTAATCAAATAGTTGCAACCGGTACCGGAAGGGTTTCCTAAAGGATGGGGCAAAGTAAATACTTCTCGATTTTGATCTAAGCCGAGATCGGCGGTAATCATACTTCCGCCTTTAATCCCAGATTCGATAACCAGCACACCCAAACTCAATCCGCTCACAATGCGATTTCTTACGGGAAAATTGACTGCATCGGGATTGGTTCCCGGAGGAAATTCAGTAATGACCGCTCCGCCAGATTTCACAATATCGTTGGCAAGTCCGGCATGTTTTTTGGGATACATGGTATCGATACCGGAGCCCAGCACTGCAACGGTTGGAGCTTTATGTTCGAGCGCTGAGGCGTGAGCAATGGCATCAATGCCATAAGCCAAACCGCTAAATATGCAGGCCCCTTGTTCGGCCAGCTCTCCTGCGAATTTCTTTGCCATGTTTCTTCCATAGGAGGACGTATTACGCGTTCCCACTACGGCGACGCCCGGTTTGGAGAGTGCCTCCACATTTCCTTTAACCCATAAAAGTATGGGCGGATCATAAATCTGTTTGAGCAGCGGCGGATACTCCGGGTCGGCCATCGATATTAGCTTGGCGCCGGTTTTTTCGGTTTTATCGAGAATGGCATCCACTTCTTCCCACTTATCGAACGAAAGCAGTGACAAGGCCGAAGCTTCGCCAATGCCTTCTACCGTCCGAAGCTTTCTTTTGCTTTGGCTGAATATTGTTTCCGGATTGCCCAAGGCTTTCAAAAGATTGAAAACACGGCGGCAACCGAAGCCCGGAAGGATACTAAGTGCTACAAGTACCCTAAGTTTATTCCTGTTCTTTTGCATGTTGAATTTGTTTCCATAGTTCCTCTCTCAGCTCATCGATCCCGTGACCGGTAGCAGATGAAATAGGAATAACGGGAATTCCGTCATCAAAGTGAAGCTTTTTTTCTAACTTAAACCCTTGTTTTAAATCCATCTTGGTGATAGCTAATACCCGAGGTTTATCTAATAGGTCTTTTCGGTACGACCGGAGCTCATTTAGCAACGCTTGGTATTCGTACTCGATGTCGGTAGTGGCGCTTACCATGAATAGCAACACGTTGTTTCTCTCAATATGTCTTAGAAACTGTATTCCAAGCCCTTTTCCCTCATGTGCTTCCTCGATAATGCCGGGAATATCAGCCATCACGAAGCTTCTGTAATCATCAAATTTAACTACTCCAAGATTGGGCTCCAGCGTGGTAAAGGGATAATCCGCAATTTTTGGCTTCGCTTGAGATAAAGCAGATAATAGCGTGCTTTTCCCTGCATTTGGAAATCCAACCAAACCGACTTCGGCAATAAGCTTGAGCTCCAGTTCTGCCACTCGTTCTTCGCCAGGCTTACCATCCTGGGCAAATTGTGGGGTTTGATTGACGGAGCTTTTGAAGTGCCAGTTTCCGAGACCTCCTCTTCCCCCTTTTGCAATCACCAAATGCTGATCGTTTTCCGTGATTTCTCCCAGCCGTTCTTTGGTTTCA
>JBDNFJ010000029.1:0-4272 GCA_041689895.1 Gracilimonas sp.
GGTTGGGGTTACAAATCCTGATGCGCTCTCTTACTATGATTTTGCTTTAGAAGATATCCAAGCGCTGGACGGGAAGGTCGTATATGAGCTTTCTGTGCATCCAAAACGCAAGCTCCAGCCGCTTTTTGAAGGAACTATTTATGTGCTGGGTGAGGAATATGCGCTATTGGAAGTAGATCTCAAACCAAATTCCGTGGTCGTATTTCCACCTCCCGTGCAAGATTTCAATCTTTCATACGCGCAGCAGTTTAGCAACTTTGGCGGCGATTATTGGCTTCCTGTAGATGTGCGGATTAATGGATTAGTGGAAGTGGGAATTGTAGGGCTACGATTTCCGCCCATTGGTTTTAAGCAGGTGGCCAAGCTGAGTGATTATGAGGTGAATATTGCATTACCTGATTCTATATTCAATACCGTGGAAATGATCACGGTTGATTCTACAACTATTATCTTGGGTGATTCCTTATTTGTGAATGAAGTGGACATCATTCCATTAGACACGCAAGAGGAAAGGGCTTATGAAACTGTTGATAGCACCACTACCTTAGAAAAGGCATTTAGGCCAACAGGGTTTTTAACTCGTTTTTTGGATTTAGATGACGAAGGTAATTCCAGCATTTCGATAGAAACAAGTGGCGGAAGAAGTAAAAGTAACAGTCAAAATTCTTCAGAAAATGTGAAAGGCCAATCCCTATTTTCAAGGCTGACTCGTTATATAAGCCCCTTAGCACGGTTCAATCGTGTGGATGTATTTTATGGGGGATTGAAGCATGAGCGTAGATATTTAGATCGTCGATTACAGTCAACCGTGTTTGCTGGATATAGTACAGGGTATAGGGATGGTACGTTCTCGTATGGGGCGAAAATGAGCTGGTGGCCATTGAAAAACACCCGTAGTTTTGCGGTGTATTCCGGCTATAGTGCAAAGACAGAAACTCGCTATAACTCGGATTTGTATAATCTCACATTAACCAGTGTCCCCCCTCTGCTTGGCTATTCCGATTACTTCGACTATTATCGCAAGGAGGGTTTAGAAACCGGAGTATTATATTGCCCACGCCATTTTTGGGGCAACATCAAGCTGAAGTATTCCTACGAAAATCATTCCGCAATAAATTATAAAACCAGTTATGACCTCCTGGGTCGAGATCAGTTACAGCGAGCCAATAGCTATATTGATGAAGGAACGTTAAGCGCGGTTGGAATTTCTATTTATGCCGGAGAGGATAAAAAAGCATTTGGTGCGATTGGTGCAAAGGATTTTTCTTTAAGTATTGATCACTCAGCTACTTTTTTAGGTAGCAGTTGGGATTACACTCGCTTTAAAATTGATATCTATCGCCGTTTTGAGACCTTCTTTAAGCGGCGATTTTTCCCTAATACGTTAGACATGAGATTGAATGCCGGAACGTATGTTGGCGATCTTCCTATTCAAAAGAATGAAGCACTGGATGTTGCCTTGGGTGGCTTTACTCCCTTTGGTGCATTTCGTGCGAAACGATTTATCCCCTACGAAGGGGCGAGTTATATAGCGTTGAACGCGGAGCATAACTTCAAGAGTGTACCTTTTGAAATGTTGGGATGGAGACAAGCTACAAAAACGGGATTAAGCGTTATTGCTTTTGGGGGCATCGGTAAAACCTGGGTGAAGCAGCAGCAGATCGATAATTTTAATATGAAGTACGGTTATGGCCCCTCTACCACCGAGGATTGGCATATGGAAGCGGGCTTATCGCTTAGTAATATATTCAGCATTCTGAGAGCCGATGTGGCTTACCGAATTGATGATCCGGGATTTTATTTAGGGCTTAGCGTAGCGCGGTTTTTTTAAAGGGATTGAGTTGATTTCAGCGTTTGAGGCTGTGGGATTATTCACAGATAAGTCAATATTGAATAAAAACCGTTGAAGAGAAAGGGGCACAAGAATCCGCACTGTGAATTGCGATCCATTTTATAATCTTTCATAGCAGAAAATCTGAGAGCATGCCGTTTTGTTTAATTGCTACGTGGGAAATGGGTAGGCTTTCCCATGCATTACTAACTGTTCTGTATAACCACCACCTTCAGAAAAATCTATTAGCCGCAAATCATGCCCAGCTTGAGAGCGTCTCTGGAAGACTTGTTAGTTACAACAGCCCATCATAAACGGTTTTTATTTGAAAATCCCGCCAATAAAAAAGGCTCGCTACCAAATGGTAACGAGCCTTAAATAGTTATTAAAAGATCAGCTGGCTTACATGCCTGGCTTGAACTTCAATGTACTGATCGGATGAGACTCTGCACGTCGGTTTCTTTCGCAACCTTCCGTGTTTTCGTCACTCTCAGCTTCGGTACACTCAACAGGAGCTTTACCTAAACCTTGAGATTCGATACGGTCGGCAGAAATTCCATTGCTTGTGTAGTAATCTACAACGGCATTTGCACGTCGGAGACTCAAGCGCAAGTTGTACTGATCGCCACCCACGTGATCCGTGTAAGCGTCAACGCGAATGCGGAATGCAGGAGCGTCTTTAAGTACTTGTACGTTTTTAGCTAATACCTGTGCGGCATCGCTGCGGATGCTTGAACGGTCAAAGTTGAAGTTGATCGTTGTAAAATCTTCGTCTCTCAGATATACAGGATCGTTGCTATCGTTAGGATCGGTACCCATTTCGATTTCTTGACCATCGGTGAATCCATTGCCATCAGAATCGGCATTGTTTGGATCGGTGTTGTAGGTCATAACTTCGTCATAGTCGCTAAGACCGTCACCGTCAGAATCTGCTTTGTTGGGGTCAGTATTGTACTTATTGACCTCATCACCGTCAGATAGGCCATCGCCATCAGTGTCTGGTTTGTTAGGATCAGTGCCGTAAGAATTCACTTCATCACCGTCAGATAGTCCGTCACCGTCTGTATCTGGGTTCAAAGGGTCTGTTTCATACTCATTGATTTCGTCGTAGTCGCTAAGTCCGTCACCGTCAGTGTCAGCAGAGTTGGCATCAGTACCAAGTTTAGCTTCTTCTGCATCGGTAATTCCGTCGCCATCGCTGTCAACAGCCTCTTGAACTGCCGGCTCTTTAGAACCACAGCCATATTGAATGACGGAACCACCTACTAAGAAAAGTGTAAGAACGAGAAGATGGATTGTTCGTTTCATATTAAGATTTCTCCAATTCGATTAATTTTAGGATTAATAATATACATTATTTAGCAATCAAAATAATGATACTGTGATGGGTATCAAAAGAAAAAAGTTAAATAAGTTAGCATAAGTTTCATTCTCGGGGTATCTTTGGCACCCTTTCGGGGCTATAGCTCAGCTGGCTAGAGCGTCGCGCTGGCAGCGCGAAGGTCCGGGGTTCGAATCCCCGTAGCTCCACAAAGCCTTTATCCATTTGGGATGAAGGCTTTTTTTATGGGTTAAAGTGTGCATAGTAATAAACATATATTTGCTTTGCCAATAAGTATTGATGTAAAAGCTTGTTTGTAAACCTCGATTGTACTAAAATGAGCATCCCAACTACAAATAACGGGAGTTACAATGCCTGAGAGATGGATAAAAACATACATTACAATAGTCATACTGATAGCATTTTGTGTTGTTCCCAATCAATTTGCTATAGCTCAACAAATTAGTTTAGAAATTACACCCAGTCCAACTTTAGAAAATGCACAGTCTTTAAGTTTAACCAACTTGGGCATTAATAAAGAGGGAAGTGGGCCGGTATTAGTATCTGTTTTTCTTGAGAACCTGACTGGAAATGAAATTACTAACTTATACTTGGAAGTGAATATCAATGCCTCTCGCATTGGTAGAATCATTGAAATGGCGTCGCGCTCGAGTCAACCTTTTTCATTGGCACCGTTCCAATCGGTGTATGCAACTAACAATGATATTGTTAATGAGCGCATTCCGGGAATAAAAGAGAAGATTAGTTTTTCGGGAGGATTGACTCCTGAAGGGGATGATTTTATTAATAACCAATCGGGCTCAACCACCCTGCCTAACGATACTTATACCATAGAGATTGCTGTGTTTCGGGTGTCGGATGCGGATGGGCGTGAAGATTTAGCCAGGGCGGTCGCCGAAATTGGAGCGGGTATAGCCGGCTCGTTTGATGAGAGCGAGATTTTTCTCAAAACACCGGGCGATGTTGTCGGTTCCGAAACAGAAATTACCAATCCTTATCCTCAGTTTAGCTGGGAAGGCCTCAATAATGTGACGTATCGATTGTTGGTGGTGGAGCAAAGTGGGCAGGATAGTCCGGAATCGTTATTACAAAGTGCAAA
>JBDNFJ010000030.1:0-1812 GCA_041689895.1 Gracilimonas sp.
ACAAGCACTTCGTCATCACTTCCCTGCTGTAAAAATTCGGATTGATGCGAATCAGGCCTGGAGTAAAATTGAAGCCATTCAAAACCTCAAAGCCCTTCACCCCTTAGATATTGAATACTGCGAGCAACCTGTTCAACAAGAATTTCTTGAAGATTTGAAAGCCGTGAAAGAAGCCGTTCAGATTCCGATAGCAGCCGATGAATCGGTTAGGAACAAAACGCAAGCAGTTGAACTATCAGAGCGCAAAGCAGCTGACTTGCTGATTTTAAAACCCATGCTTTTGGGATCTTTTCAAACTATTTTTGTAACAAAAGCGGTTGCCGATACTCATCATATTAAGACGATTTTCACAACTTCATTTGAGACAGCCATTGGAAGGGCAGCCATTGCGGCATTGGCTGCGGGATTAGGTGAAAAAGGTCAGGCACACGGTTTAGCCACCGATCGTTTTTTAGAAAAAGATCTGGCGGTAGAAAGCTGGTTGGATAAGCCAAAAATATCGTTTACTGGCTTAAAAGGGCTGGGAATTTCATTATATTGGGAAGGATTAACTGAGTTTTAGAGAGTATATGTTCAAATCACGTTTACACATGTTTGAGTTTAAAAAAAAGGAAACGCCGCACGTCTTCCTCTCCTCACAACATGGAATGTACACCTACAGTGATCTTGACCGGTTTACGGCTTTTTTCAAAGATCTGGTAGAAGAAAAAGCAGATTCGCTGAAATGGCCGGTTGCTTTTATCTCCGAATCCAGCGATATGCTGGTGTTTTGTATTGCCGCCTGCTGGAAATTGGGAATCCCTTTTGTCCCCATCAATCCCAACATAAAAAATGAGGAGCTCCAAGAATATCTTGATACGCTAAAACCCACCCTTATTTTCAGCGACAATAGAAATCGGGCTCGCTTGGGTGATGATCATGTAGTAAAATTGGATGAGAATTTCTTTCTGAATTCCTTTACACACGACATCCGTAATATGGAACTTCCCGATAGCGATGCGATTGACCCCGAGCATGTATTCGGTTATTTCTTCACCTCCGGAACCACCAGCAAGCCGAAAATTGTACCGCTTAAACGTCGGCAGATTTTGAGTGCTGCCGAAGCTTCAGCTACTAATTTCAAACCCGATCCCAATCACTTTTGGCTGCTTTGCTTGCCCTTAAACCACATTGGAGGGATTTCCATTATTCTCCGTTCCATTATTTATGGAACAGCGATCTATCGTTTAGGGGAATTTCATGAGGAAATGATTAAAGAGTTTTTAAGTGAGAACACTCGTTTCCAAGCCGCTTCATTGGTTCCAACTATGCTGAAAAGATTGCTGGATGACCATTTATTTCACACACATCATGAATTTAAATCCATTTTATTGGGAGGCGGTCCCATATCTAAAGGGCTACTCAAACATTCGGCCGAGCGTGGTATTCCCATCGTTTCCAGCTACGGAATGACGGAGACTTGCGCACAGATTATTGCCAATCCCCTGCTGGCCCCTTCCGGAATGTACACTCCCCTTAAAAGCGTGGGCAAACCTCTGCCTCCTAATAGCATGCAGATCCGTGATGATAATGGAAGAGTACTGGGTAAAAATCAATCGGGAGCACTTTGGTTAAACGGCCCTCAGGTTTTCGATGGCTACTACCATAGCGAAGATAATGCCGATGCGTTCGATAAAGAAGGTTGGTTTAATACCGGCGATTTTGGACACGTGAATGGATTTGGTCATTTATTTATCGAATCTCGAAGAACCGACCTCATTGTAACGGGCGGTGAAAATGTAAATCCGGTAGAAGTAGAAGAAGCCATGGAAA
>JBDNFJ010000031.1:0-1542 GCA_041689895.1 Gracilimonas sp.
CGAAACATGCTGTTGACAAAAGTATTAAACGTGATATTTCTGTACAGGAGGTAAGGGAAGCAATCAACCAAAACGCAAAAATTATCGAAGATTACCCGAATGACAAATATGGGCCCAGTAGTCTAATCCTTGGATTTACAAATCTAAACAGACCATTACATATACAATGCAGTTGCCCGTCGCGCCAATGATAAAAATTATTACCTTATATGAACCTGATCCTGCCAAATGGATCGATTTTAAGAAAAGGAGAACGCCATGAAACAACGTGAAGAAACAATGACAGAGGGTTTGGTTACTTACAGCGTGGAGCTGGATGGCAAGTTCTATATTGTTGAAAACGTACCGGCCAGGGTAAATAAAGAAACCGGGGAGCAGTATTTTGCTCCGGAAACCGTAGAAAAGCTTCAACAAAAAATTCGGGGTAATGCCACTCCTAAAAGAATGATAGAAACGCCCGTGTTTGATTATTCAGGATAAAAAATTCAAAAATCGGTCTTTCGATTCATCGGTCTATCGCACATCAATTAGAATAACTTGCAGTCCCGGTACTTCCTCTTCCGACTACCTTATCGGTTATGAAGCCGGGTTTTTTTTTGCCCTTAGTTTTTCGTTGCTCACCAACTCCCCGCTAAACGCCTTCTTTAAAATACTCTGCCGCAGGGCTTCAGCTTTTTGAAGGTTTTCTTGGATGGTTAGTTCTAATTGATCAACCACGGAAAGGCGGGATTCGATTTCGTTTACTATTTCTTTTTGTTCATCTACACCAGGTATTGGAATGACTATCTTTAGAAATGCAGTTTGTGTCAGATTAACTCCGCTATCATTAATACCCGACTTTATCTCATCTAGGACCCTATTAAAGATTGGTGAGTTAAGTATATACATCAGGTATTTTGCGTTAAATGCTCCGGTTTTTATCCTATATGCCTTGTCACAATTAATTAACTTTTCTCTGACTTTCTTCACGAGACAACAAATCCCTACTCTCGAACGTGGACCAGCACGAGTAATTAGTATATCACCTTCCTTAATCTCGTGATCTTCTCTTGGTTCTAGTTTCTTTGGTAATTTTTTATTCTCGTATTCTAAAAATTTTCCATCTTGGATAGCAGTTGTTTTAATTACTCCCCACTCACCTTCACTTGCTGCTTCATTTTTACACTTGGGGCTCCATCCTTGGTCTAAGGCATTTATTACATTTCCAATTTTCTTATAGCTCCACTGCTCTGGTATATCGGGCAACGATGAAATCTTTTTATCTGAGATCATATCTGGTCTTCTTTGATTCCTCGGTTTCCGTGGTTTCCTCCCCGGCTTCCCCTCCTTCTCCCACTGCTCTACTTCTTGTTTCCATTTGGCGAGTTCTCGTTCTTGGTGGGCTTCACGTTCGGCTTTTATTTGTTCGAGGAGTTCTTCGGGAGTGGGGAGATCTGTTTGCTGTCCCCGCCAAGCGGCGGTGAGCTTTCCTTCAAAAGCATCCTTCAGTACCGCCTGCCGATAGGTTTTGAGCAGCTTCTGCGCTTTCTTCAGGCTCTCTAC
>JBDNFJ010000032.1:0-4176 GCA_041689895.1 Gracilimonas sp.
AAGCCGGCACTTTCAACATACAACATGCCATATCCAAAAGGCTGGCGAATGATACCCTCCACGAACCGAACAGCCTGGATGCGGTCAAATGGAATCGTGGTGTGTTTTCGTTCAAGCAAGCCACTGGTTATGATCAGCTCACTTGGGGTCTTTTTGATGTGAAAATCGGAATAACGTAAAATCACTCCCAGAAATGATAGCAACCACGAGATTGCCAGAATGGCTAAAACAAGCGTCACGATTACCGTTACGTTACTGTAGCCAGGCGCTTGCTCATATACATATTCAATAGTTTCTTCATTGACAAACCGGTCGAGCTGGCCCGAAAGGGCTCCCAATATAGACGCAATCAACCCAAAATTCCCTGATGTAAATGCGGCAAATACAAGATCACGGGGGGATAATTTCCATTGGTCCAATGCCTCCACTTCTTCTTCATGGTGGGATGCGCCTTCCGTGTTTTCTTCCCCATGCGATTTTTTCCTAAGCTCGGTTCTCAGTGCCTCTGCTTCTTGGCGGGTTATGGCGTTAATCGTAGCAGTTTCCGTTCCGCCACCGGCCGTTTTTACCTCTAATTTTACTAAGCCAAAAATACGTTGAATAATGCCCTCTGTAATATCAATTACCTGGATGCGATCTTTGGAGAGGTACAGCTTATTTTTAACAAAGATACCTTTACGAATCTGAAGCTCTTCTTCATACACACGATATTTAAAAACCCACCAGCCAAATACCCCCCCCACAAGTGCAATGGCTAAGCCTCCAAATAGGAAATAGAAAAACATTCCGTCAGTTCGAGAAGTCCCTATAAAAACCAATATCAGTAACGTGATGAAATTTTGACGAATTACATCCAGCACTTTTGACACGGCTGCAACAGGATGCTGCCTTTTAAAATCAGACATCGTCTTTCACCTGACGTACCAAGCTTGAAATAGTATTTCGGAGCTCATCGGCCGTTTCATCATCCAGAGCGGGAATCTCGTGGGTGGTTGCGGCGGTAGAAATAGTAACCGAAGAAAGCCCAAACTTTCGGTAAACCGGGCCTTGACGGGTATCTACATGCTGCACGCGATTGATGGGCACTAATGTGCGCTTTTTGATGATGATGCCTCTTTGCATATCTATCTGCCGCTCAGAAACATCGTATTTCCATCGTCTCCAGCGTAGCTTTGGGAAAATGAGACCAATCAGGATATATAAAATCAGTGCTGCAAAAGCCATTATTGAGAATAAAACCCAATCTATTCCAGCATACCAAAGCATTGAATTTTCAAGGTTATAAGAAACAGAAATACCGAAGTAAACTGCGGCAGGCACAAATAAGATGAGCCCATATAGAAGAGCATTTACCGTCCAGGCTTTAATGGCATTCTTATGGATTCGGGAGCCGGGTTCGTGATTCATAGATGGTTTGTGATTAATCTAATTGTAGGCTTTGTAAAACCAGTATTTACTCTATCTCTGGTTTTTCCAAGCCTTCAAACCAAAGGTATAAACTCATCCTGTTTTTTAAAAATGTTCAAAAGTAGATTTTGCAAAACCTGTCAAAAATAGAAAAAGCCACCGATGGGTGGCTTTTATATAAACGGTACTAAGAAATTACATATCGTTTTTCTTAGCCTGAATTTCTTGCCGGACTTCGTGAGTAAGGTTCTTCAGGGTCATAAGATGCTTACGCGCCCTTGTTCCGGCTGCTTTGTTTCCTTTCTCATAAAACTTGTGCATTTCAACTTGTAATTCTTCCACTACATTGTTGATATCGTCCATTCTACTCATATGTATGTACTCCTTGAAATTAAATTTTAGTTAAAGGGCATTTCATGAAACTGAAAAACCCGCTTTTTTGAGTTGTACTGCATAGTTAAACAGTTATAAACCCACACCAATTTAATAAATAAGTGGATAAATGTGGTATTTTCTTTGATTCTATATTTTAGGGACTTCTTGAAGCCTTGTTCCCTTAATCTCATCCACTCCAACCATTAGCACTAATCCAATAATCAGAAGCAAGAGAATAGCACTCATTCCCCACCGCTGATTTCCCATCAAATAGGTAATCCAGCCCACCATAATAGGGCCGGCAAAAGTGGTGGCTTTCCCCGAAAGTGCAAATAGGCCATACATTTGGTTTCGCTTATCTTGCGGTGCCAATCTCCCCATAAAAGTACGGCTCGAAGCCTGCACGGGTCCTACAAATATTCCCAGTAGCAAACCCCAGAACCAAAACCATGCTTCGCTTTCAACAAAAATTACGGCAACCACGGGTATAATTAACCCAATCAACGACAGTACAATCGTATTTTTACTTCCGCTGATATCATCGAGCCAGGCAAAGCTAAAAGCACCGAGGCCGGCGGTTACATTGAGCGCGATGCCAAATAGGAAAATCCGTTGTGTATCAAACCCAAAAGTTCCGGCCGCATATACCCCTCCCATGGCAAAAATGGTGGCCAAACCATCGTTATAGAAAATGCGAGCAAGCAGGAATTTCCAGATATTCGGCTCTTTCTTAAGCATCTCCATGCTGCTTCTTAGCTGACTCAATCCATCCGAAACGGCTTGTTTCATCTTCTTATTTTTTGAAGGCGTATCGGGTGTTTTCAAAAACATGGGTAAACTAAATAAGGCATACCAAATGGCCGTGAATATGAAAGTAATCCTCACATTCTGTAGAGAAGCTTCATCCAGCCCTAACAGGTCGGCGCCATGCGTCACGAAACCAAAATATCCTATAATCAGGCAAAAAAGTCCGCCGGCATATCCCATAGCCCAGCCCCAACCCGACCATTTCCCAATGGTTAAGTTTGTTGTAAGATCGGGAAGCATGGCATTATAGAAAATAAAAGACAGCTCGGCACCCAACGTAGCAACAAAGGCCATACCGAGCGCAAACCATACATAATCAGTGCTGGGTTCTGCAAACCAAAGCGCTCCACAGCCAATTACGCAAAGCAGGGTAAAAAAGCCAATCCATGGTTTTCGGCGACCACCCTCGTCAGCTATCGATCCTAAAAAAGGAGCTACTATTGCAATTACAAGCCCGGCAAGCCCAATCATATTCCCCCAAAGCGCGGTGCCTGTGGTTTCATTTTCAGCAATTGATTTTGCAAAGTAAGCGGCAAACACAAAAGTCTGGATCATTACAAAATAGGCTGAATTAGCCCAATCGTACATGGCCCAGGCAAACAAACCTTTCGAGGGATCTTTTGACATATAGGTTAATTTTTAAAAATAAGTGCTCGAATATCGGTTTTGGAGATGGGAAAGCAAAATTAAATAATGAAGGATCGGAAATCCTTCAACCCCGGTGACCTCCATTTTATATTCCATTCATGCTTTGGAGTGATCCCAAAAAAATAGAACACCGCGAAAAGCAGTGTTATACCATAGCAAAATAGCGATGCGAAACTCGTGCCATTCCTAAGGCATCCAACGGACAAGGATTCAGAAGGGATGCTTATATATATCAAAATTCCCCATCCCACTTACATAAGTTGATACGCGCCGGGAAACCGAATCACTTGAACCTTACGCTTTTGTTATGAGGATAGCATACATGGAGCAGCGGACTGTACCGAGTTAAAAGTTAAAGCCTATTCCTACACCGCCCCCAATACCAATTCTAAATCGGTCGATGTTGCCCAGTCCATTGGTAAGTTGATAAGATAGATGAGCATTTAGTACAATACCTTTTTCTGTACTTCCAAAATCGAAACCTAAGCCTGCACCCAAGCTAAAGAAGCTGCTTTTAGATTGATTGTAATCCCCATTAAAATAAAGATCACTACTAACTTCATTGTCAACATGGGCACCAATGGTAAAATATCCTCGCTTGTTTGCATCTTCCACCAAATCACGTTGATACTCTGCACCGAGGGAAAAAAAGGACTCTTTATAATCACTATCATTCGAATAGACAACTATACCGGTAAACTTAACATTATTTGATTCACTTAAAGGGTGCACATAATAAATACCCGGGCCACCTAAAGTAGAAAACGTCAATCCAACCTGATTAGGTTGTATAGAAACAGATTTCTCTTGTGCGAGGGACGACGATATGGGAAGAAAAAGAAACGCCAGGAAAACAGAATAGATTGAGTAATGCATGGCTTAGGGGTTTGTTTTAGAATAGCTATAACCTATTCACAATATAGAAAATAGAAATAAAAA
>JBDNFJ010000033.1:0-10979 GCA_041689895.1 Gracilimonas sp.
AAAGCTCGTTTTAGTGAGAAGTTGTTGAAGTTGACACGAGCTGAGAGAATAACGCCAATACTTGGACCACCATAACCACCGGAGAACTCAAAGTTACTGGTGCTCTGGGTGTCATCTAAGGTATAACTGATATCTACCGTTTTGTTTTGCTCATTCGGAATCACATTGGGCTCAATATTTTGCGGATCAAAGAAGCCCAACGTACCCAGTTCCCGAATCGTACGAATAATAGCATCCCTACTATATTTGTTACCGGGTATGGTCCTAAGCGTACGGCGTACAACATCATCATGTGTTCGGGTATTACCTGTAAAGCCTACTTGTTCGATGGTGGCAATTTCATTCTCATAAATATCAATGTGGATATCCAACGAATCATCCCCCACTTTGGTGATAGTTGGCACCGCTCGGAAGAACAAATATCCAATATTCTGATAAAGGCTGTTTATATCTGTACTGCTTTTGTTGATGTTGACGTTTTCATCAAATTTCTGCTCATTAAAAATATCCCCTTCTTCAAAGCCTAAAGAACTGGTTAGGGTTTCATTGCTGTACACGGTATTTCCATCCCAGGTAATATTCCGAACTTTATATTGCGGGCCTTCTTCAATAGTTAAGCGAACTTTAATGCCTTTCTTGTCTCCTTTATAATTATATACATAAACGGTGTCGCTGGTTACCCGAACATCCGTAAATCCATTTTCGCGATAAAAGGCGAGCACTTTACCTTTTCCTTCCTCAAAATCATCCTTTTTGTACACTTTCTTTCCAAAAATCTTCCACCAGGCATCTTCTTTCAAAGGTTTCATTTTTCGGCGAAGCTTTCGCTCAGAAAACTCCTCGTTGCCTTTAAAGGCTATATCCTTTACTTCCAAGCGCTCTCCGGGATCGATGTCAAAGATAAGGCGTACTCGATTTTCAACATCTTTTACCTCTTCAGTGCGCGTTTTAATTTCTGTGTACCAATAGCCTTTTTCTTTATAAAAACGCTTAATAGTATTTTTGGCTTGACCAACCGATGATTCGGTAATCACTGTACCGGGTGTAAGCACTAATAGATCTTTAAGATCACGACGCTGTGAGCGTTTAATGCCCTCCAATTTGTACTCCAGAATACGCGGCTGCTCTTCTACTTTAATCAAAAAGCTGATTTCTGTTGAGGTACGGTTGGTAATGTAAATCTTGATATCCGAAAACAAACCTGATCGGTATAAACGATCAACAGCGCGGCTAAGCTTATCGCCGGGATATACAATCTGGCTTCCAACTACCAACGAGCTCGCGTTGATGATGAACTGTTCTCGGGTGTTTTCATTCCCCTCTACCGTAACCTCCGCAATCTGATACTCGGCCGGCGTTAGTTCGGTTGGGTCGGTTAATTGAATATCTTGAGCTTGTGCAAGAATTGGTAGGAAGCAGAAGGTCAGTAAGGTGGCAAAAAATAGTCTTTTCAAAAGTAGCAACACGCCTTTTATTTAAATGCTTATGATTTTTTGTTAACTAAACAAGATGAATAAGAGTTTTCGTCTTTCGGGGATGGGACTTTCCCAAACCGGCGATCTCTTTGCTGATAGGAACGAATGGCTTCGTATAATTCATCTCTTCTAAAATCTGGCCAGTAAGTTTTTGTGACATATAATTCGGAGTAGGCCAGCTGCCATAATAGGAAATTACTAATCCGATATTCCCCACTGGTGCGAATAATCAAATCCGGATCGGGTATATCGGCTGTAGAAAGGTGATCGCTAATCATTTGGTCGTTAATCAAATCGGGATCTAAACGCCCTTCTCTTACATGATTAGCAATTTTTTTAACAGCTTCAGTAATATCCCATCTTCCCGAATAGCTCAAGGCCAGGCAAAGTTCCAGGCGCTTGTTGTCCTTCGTAAGTTCAATAGCTTCAATCAGCTCATTTTGGCAGCTTTTCGGGAAACGATTCATCTGGCCGATAGTAGCAAGACGAATATCATTTTTGTTAAGATTTCCTGCTTCCTTCCGAAGCGAAGAGGCCAATAATTTCATCAGGCCCCGTACTTCGGCTGAGGGTCTTCCCCAGTTTTCAGTAGAAAATGCGTATAAGGTCAGATATTTAACCCCAATCTGAGCACAAGATTCTGTGATATCACGAACGGAATCAACCCCAACTTTATGTCCGTGGATGCGAATGCTGCCCCTGCTCTTCGCCCAACGGCCATTACCATCCATGATAATAGCTATATGATGAGGCACTTCCCCGGAATTCTGTAGAATTTCCTGGTGCTTTTTATCCTCATCCGATTGTGTAGTGTTTGTTAAAGTAAGCTCTTTCAAATGTTTTTTGGGCTTGTTTTGAAGCTTTGAAAATTAGAGCTTTGCGCGTCCTTTATCAAGCGCTACTCCGCTGTTAGTTTTTGTTCTATTGAAATCATTTCAAGAAGGGCTAAAGCAGCTTCACCACCTTTGTTTCCATTCTCCCCAGCACGTTCCAAGGCTTGTTTTACATCGTCGGTAGTTAGAACTCCAAAGGCTACCGGTTTATTATGTTTTAATATAAGATCGGTAATTCCTCGGTTCACAGCGTCACAAACAAATTCAAAATGAGGAGTGCCTCCACGAATCACTACTCCAAGGGCTATCACTCCATCTACCTCACGATGTTCTATCATTTTTTGAACTGAAAGCGGTATCTCATAAGAACCTGGGCACTTTATAACGGTGATGTCATCCTCCGCAATCCCGTTACCGTTGAGTGCTTTCAAGGCTCCATCCAGCAATTTATCAGTAATCATGGAATTCCATCGGGAAACAACCACTCCCACTTTTACTTTTCCAGGTTTGGTATCTCCTTCAATCATTTCTACAGACATATCAATGTTTTATTTCGATGATATTTTTACGCTGTTGCGTCATTTTCTTCATTTTTTCGATGTGCTTATAGGCAATAGTAACCACACCTAAATTCATATATCCGGCATCTTTGGGCTCATGCGTGTCGCTACCGCCGGTCATCAATAAACTATGAGTTTGGCAAAGCTCCGTAAAACGCTTCTGTAGCTTGTAATTATGGCTGGGGTGAATGCATTCCAGCCCATCAATACCGGCTTCTATAAATTGTTGAATTTCATTCTCGCCGTATAATCGTCCGGGATGTGCCACAATGCTTGCTCCTCCCACATTTTTTATAATCTCGATCACCGCTCGATAATCGGGATAATTACTATCGATAGATCCCAATTTCTGGTTGCTCAAATATCGTATAAAAGCTTCTTTTGGACTACTTACATATCCTTTTTGCGTAAGCACTCTCGCTAAATGAGGTCTTCCGATGTTAGCGCCATTTGCTTCTGCCCATACTTCATCATAATCTACCTGAAGCCCTGTTTTCTGAACGGTTTTAATAATTCCTTTTATGCGCTCTTTACGAGCATTTTTCTGTCCTTTTAAAAAATCTTCCAGATAACTTGTATCCGGATCAAAGTAATACGCCAATATGTGCGCTTCTTTGTTTCCAATAGTTGAGGTGATTTCTACCCCTGGTATGAGTTCGATATCCAACGTCTTGGCTGTCTCAAGTGCTTCAAAATAGCCTTTGCAGGTATCGTGATCCGTGATAGAGAAGCTTCTTAATTTTTTCTCTTTAGCAACTTCTACAACCTCAATCGGCGACATTTTTCCATCAGAGCAGGTGGTATGAATATGTAGATCCGCTTTGGGGAGCATCCGTTATTCCCCTGAAAGTAATTTGTTCAATTCGTTTGTCTTGGATAAAAATTCAAGTGCTTTTACTACTTCAGTATCTGTTTTTAGGCCAGCTTCCGTTTTGCCTGACTCTCCCTTATATCGCGAAACCAGTTCCAAGAATAAGGTTCTGTTAATTTCCGGTGCATCTCTTTCAAATCTTTGAGACTTCTCTTTTATAATGGTTTGTTCTAATTTTCCCAACGGTTCCCCTGCCCCATTCACGCCGTCCAATTCCTCGGTTAATTCTGCCAATATCTTCTCAGAATCTGTGTGGTAACTAAAATCATGTTTATTGAGGAATTCTTTAAAATCCTCAAAAATCGAGGTTGGCAGTTCTTCGTAATCAAATGTAGCATTTTTTGCTTCGTACTCGGTCGCAAAATCGAAATACATACTCTGCTGTAACAAGGCGATCTCCAGAATGCTCAGTGGGTCATTTCCTGCTTCAACATCCGGTTCGATGCCCCGGCCTTCATATACCACACGCCCGTTTCTGGTTTTAAATTCTCTTTTGGAGGAATCTTGGTTCATCACCACGGCATTTCGCCCTTGGTGCGTGTATTTAATAGACTGAATACTCCGACCACTGGGAATATAATATCTCGAAATCGTAATTTTCAGGGAAGTATTGTAAGGTAACTGCTTCACAATTTGCACCAAACCTTTGCCGAAACTCTGTTCCCCAATAATCAAAGCTCTATCTAAATCCTGCAAAGCGCCGGCTACCACTTCGGATGCACTGGCACTGCCTCCATTCATCAAAACCACAACGGGTTTATCAAACATCATCGGCTCGCTGGTTGAGAAAGTCTGGTTGTAATCCTCTACTCGTCCACGAATATCCACTACGGTAATTCCCGGCTCAATAAACTTGTCGATAATAGCAACCGCTTCTTGTAAAATCCCTCCGGGATTGTCTCGCAGATCCAGCACCAACCCATCCAATTCTTTTCTTGCCATCAGTTCTTCCAGCGAAGTACGAATTTCTTCCGCAGAATTATTTCCAAACTGGGTAAGGCGTATATAACCGGTTTCTTTCTGATCTCCTATCAGTCCTGAATATGAGATGTTTGAAACCTCAATCCGCTTTCGAGTAAGGGTAAAATCAAGGGTTTGCTCCAGGCCAAACCGGTCTATTGTAATCGTAACATCTGAGCCAACTTCACCGCTGGTTAGCACGCTTACTTCTTCGGGTTTCAGCCCTTCTGTAGAAACACCATCAACGGCTATAATAACATCTCCGGCACGAATTCCCACATGCTCGGCTGGCCCGCCCTCGCTTGGTGCAACCACCACCACTTCTCCATCCCGATAGCCGGCTTCTATACCAATGCCCGCATAATTACCGCGCGACATAATTTCTGCCTGCTCATTTTGTGCCTCATTAAAAAGCACCGTATAAGGATCTAAAGTCTCCAGCATGGCATCAATCCCGTTACGCATCAGTATCTCGGGATCTACTTCATCCACATATTCCAAAGCCACATTTTCATAGGCTTTACTGAAAATGCTGAAGTTTTTTTTGATCAGGAAATAGATATCGCTCTGTTGAGCCACAATACCGGCAGAGGTTAACAAAATAATGCCAGCCGCTAGCCCTGTTATGTATTTCCTTTTCTTTGTCATTAGACGCCTTAATTTCTGGAGATGCGAAGAGTCTGGCCTACATAAATACGGTTTCCTGAAATATTATTCAGTCTTCGCAATTCACTAAGTCCCATACCGAAGCTCTCTGCAATTTCGCCCAGCGTATCGTTTCGCTCTACCGTATAGGTGGTGTAGTTATCGCCATCAGTAGAAGTTGCGGCGGCTATGAAGATATTCTCTCCTCTGCGTTGTTTTCGCTCTACTTCTTGCTTCTCAGCGTAGCTCAAACTATTCACTTTCTCATAATGATTTTTGTGATTTTTAGGTACGTAAATCGTCAGGTTTTGTCCTACGCGGATGGAATTTCCTATTCCGTTCCAGGTTCTAATCTCGTAAGCTCGTACATCATACCATTCTGCGATATGTCCTACGGTATCACCGGTTTTTACTTTGTACTTAATGGTAGTTGAGTTTGCCGGTGCACTTACCCTTGAGGATGATCTGGATTTTTTGGTACTAATATGCCGCTGCTGATTGGTGGGCTGATTAGCTGATATCTGCGTTACACTACCTTTGGGCAGAGGAACAATAAGTTTTTGTCCGGGATAAATGGTACTGGATAGATTTTCATTAGAGCCATATAAACCGGCAACGGTAGTCCCATATTTACGGGCAATGATCCCTAACGATTCCCCTCTTTTTACCGTATGCATGGTAATATTCTGGCTTCTATTTTCTTTAGGAATTTTTTCATAATTCGCTAAAAACTCAGTTCTGGAACCTACAGGTAGCTTTAGCGGATATTTTCCTCCCGGAGGTGTTGCCCATCGTAAAAGTTCGGGATTATACTCTTTCAGTTCTTTGGTGGTAATGCCCGCTGCGGCAGCGAGATTAGATAATTGCATGAGACCATCTACTTTTGCCACCTCGTAACTGTACGGTTCGCCTTCATAATTCTTCTGAAAGCCAAATTCTTCCGGATTCATCCCAATCATGGCTGTAGCAATAAAGCCTGGTACATAACCGCGGGTTTCGCGCGGCAGGTAGGGATAAGCGACCCAATAATCTTTCACTCCGCCGGCTCTACTAATAGCGCGCTTCAAGCCTCGGGGACTGATGTTATAATTGGCCATTGCCAAGTGCCAGTCGCCCCAAACATTGTACAAATCACGAAGGTGTCTTGCGGCGGCGCGGGTTGCTTTTTCGGGATCACGGCGCTCATCAATCCACCAATTCGCTTCCAAACCATAAACAGAACCGGTTGCACGAATAAACTGCCACATACCTACGGCTGCAGCCCAGCTGCGTGCACTTGGATTCAACCCACTTTCTATAAAAGCCAAATAGGTGAGTTCTTCCGGCATGCCTTCTTCTCTAAAAATCTTTTTCATCATCGGCTGATACTTCACCGCGCGCTTTAACCAGGTTTCCATTACTTCAGGGCGCTTGAGCGTATAATACACTAAGTGACGATTTACCTTATCATTTTGAATAAGCGGTACTTGAGTTTTATTTAACGGCAGGTTTTCGGGAAACTCATACTCTTTTTCCATCCAGCTGTCATCTTCCGAAAACAACTCCTCCTGAATAGCAAAAATCTCGCCTTGCGGCTCATTTACCATATCCGTAATGCCATAAAACTGCCGGTATTCTGTTATCACCGAGCGATATAATTCCGTAAATCTTCGGTCTCCACTAATCTCAGGGTAATCATCTAACAAGCCTTGAGTAGCTGCAATGGCATCGTTAATCTGAGATTCAGCTTCCAATGGATTGTTATTCACTTCCGCCTCAATCGCGTTGATGTGAATGCGGTAAATATCCGCAATACGGCTCATCACATCTTTCTGGAAGTTATCGAGTTCTTGCAGCGCAGGCTGGTGGCCCGTACTTGCATCTTTTTTGGCACCCTGCATGGGGCTTCTGTAATCCAGAAGACGCAGGGGCATGTCTTTTAATTCGAGGGTTGCTGTTGTATCCTGAGCAAAAATTGCCGGGGTTAAAAACATACAACAGATAATAGCGAGCGCCGCTTTTTGTAACTTATTCAGCATTGATAGAAGATGATTTGAATGATAGTGGGATAAAGTACTAATTATTGTAGTGAATTGGGAACATTACTCACGGAAACAACAACGGGGCAATAATGTGATTAGCGCCCTTATTTTTTAATTTTTCCAAATTCGATGATCATTTTTTCTTGGCCGGTCCAGCGTTGCACCAGAGGCCAGCGTCTGCCGGTGCCAAAAGCCTTGGCCGAAACCTTTAAGCCCGGAGGTGCCTGAAAGCGTTTATGTTCATTTAAGTCAACCATTCTAAGTGTTTTATCTACAATACGTTCATCAATTCCCAGATTAATGATTTCCTCTCTTGATTTCTGTTCCTCCAGATAATAACGCAAAATAGTATCTAACGTTTCGTAATCTGGCAAGGAATCCGAATCTTTTTGATCCGGACGTAGCTCCGCACTGGGTGCTTTAGTTAAAGTGTTATTTGGAATTATTTCTTTTTTGTAGAATTCCCGGTTCAACCATTCACAGATATCATATACTTCCGTTTTATATACGTCAGCTATCACGGAAATACCTCCGGCCATATCTCCATAAAGGGTACAGTAGCCCACCGCCATTTCCGATTTATTCCCCGTATTAAGCAGCATATAGCCGAGTTTATTTGCGATGGCCATCAGCAAATCTCCTCGGGTTCTGCTTTGTAGATTCTCTTCGGCTTCGTTGAATTCTTCTCCCTCAAATACCGGAGAAAGTGCCTCCAAAAACTCATGATATATGTCCTTGATTGAAATCTCCAACAAATCAGTCCCTAAATTCTCTGCCAGCTTCTCAGAATCTGAAACGCTTTCTTTGGATGAAAAATCAGAAGGCATAGTTACCGCTTTTACCTGATCAGCGCCTAATGCTTCCACGGCAATTGCACAAACCAGCGCTGAATCAATTCCTCCACTTAATCCCAAAATCACGGTGTCTGCCGCTCTCGATTTTCTCACATAATCTCTGACGCCAAGCACCAATGCTTCAAAAATCAGCTGCTCCTTACATGGAGTTTCGACATTGGCTTCATTACTAGAAACAGGCGTTACTGTACGTTCTTCCTCATTAAAATCTATGTCCATAAAATCAGACTCAAAACGCTTGGAGCGCGCTTTCATCACCCCAAAACCATCAAATGCCAAAGAATCCCCATCAAATATAAGTTCTGATTGTGCGCCAACTTGATTCACATAAAATAAAGGCATTTTAAACCGTTTAGCATGCTCTTGAAGCATTTTTTTGCGCGTAATCGGTTTTGTTTTATTGAAGGGCGAAGCAGAAATATTGATGATAGCTTTTGCTCCTTGCTCAGCCAATATCTCGGCAGGATTTACGGCATATTTGTGATATTGAATATCATTGTGGTTAAACCAGATATCTTCACAAATAGTAATGCCAAAAGGAAAACCATGAATCATTACCGGCTCAAATTCACTTCCGGGCTCAAAGTAGCGCAGGTCATCAAATACATCGTACGTAGGCAGCAGGGTTTTGTGAACACGCTTTAGCTCTTTGCCATTTTGAGCAATAATTGCTGAATTAAAGCAAGGACGCCCTGTTTCACCAACATTTTCCGTTATGGAGCCGAAAATCACCGCCATCTCACCCGTTAGCCCAATAATCTCATGGTTTATTTGATATAGGAGCTCCCTGAATATATTGCGTTCCAGCAAATCCATCGGAGGATATCCGCAGGTTACAAGCTCCGGCAAAAGCAGGAGATTTATGTCCTCTTGTTCTGCTTGCTTAATAGCGGATAAAATAAGCTCCTGATTTCCGGTTAAATCTCCGATTATCGGATTTATTTGTTGAAGACGGATGCGCAAAGTCTTGTACTTATGTTTGGTTTAATATTAAGATAAGGAGAACGACGGATAGTTGAGTGTTTGTGTGGTGATATAATGATTTGATGAGGGCAGCGACTCAATGTACGAAAAGCCTTATTTAACATATATGGTTTTCGTATTAACAAACTCGTGGATTCCGTACAATCCAAGCTCTCTTCCATAACCGGAATGTTTAATGCCACCGAAAGGTAGGCGCGGATCGGACTTCACAAATTCATTCACAAAACAACATCCTGCTTCAATCTGATTCGCAGCAATTTCTTCGGCATGTTGCACATCTCGGGAATAGATGGAAGCCCCTAATCCATAGTCGGTGTCGTTGGCTACTTTAATAGCTTCAGCCTCACCTTTCACCTTTATGACATTTGCTACCGGGCCAAATAATTCATCATGATAAGCTGGCATTCCCGGCTTTACATCGGTCAGAATTGTAACCGGATAATAGATTCCTTCTCCTTCTGGGATTTTGCCCCCCATCACTAATCGCGCTCCTTTTTCTACACTATCTTTAACTTGTTGATGAAGCGCTTCTCGAAGATCCATACGTGCAATGGGACCCAAATCACTGTTTTCATCAAAAGGATCTCCTACTATTTTTGATTTCATGATGGGTGTTAGCTCTTTCATAAATTCATCATACACTTCCTCCACCACAATAAAGCGTTTGGAGGCGATGCAACTTTGTCCACTGTTTAATAAGCGTGAATGTGCGCAAGTCTCCGCGCTGGCTTTGATATCGGCATCTTTTAAAATAATGGATGGATCGCTTCCTCCTAACTCCAGCACCGTTTTTTTGAGTGATTCTCCTGCCTGTGAAGCCACCGCTTTTCCCGCTCTGGTACTTCCGGTGAGCGTTACCGCTGCAATTCCTTCGTGCTGAATGACCTCTTTCATTTCAGATTTATCCCGGATGATACTCCGAAATAATTCAACTGGAATTCCGGCTTCGTGAATAATCTCTTCAATTTTAAGTGCACAGCCGGTTACATTTTCCGAGTGCTTCAATATGGCTCCATTTCCAGCCATTAGCGCCGGGGCCACAAATCGAAAAAGCTGCCAGAAGGGATAATTCCAAGGCATGATAGCCAACACCACTCCCAGTGGATTAAAAGTAACGTAGCTTTTGGATGCATCGGTTTCAATTACATCATTTTTTAGAAATTCTTGAGCGTTTTCCGCATAAAATTCACACACCCATGCGCATTTTTCCGCTTCCCCAATTCCCTGAGCCACGGGCTTTCCCATTTCTTCGGCCATCAAGCGACCCAGTTCCTCTTTTTGGTCACGCAGCAGCTTAGCCATTTTATATAGGTAAACGGCGCGTTCTTCAAAGCTTTTAGTTTTCCATTTTTTCTGAGCAGCATTTGCTTTCTGTATGATTCCGTCTATTTCGCTAAACGACATTTCATCATACTCTTTCAGTATTTTTCCGTTAGCAGGATTGATGGTCTTCATAATTCAGCCTCCTCTTTATTCCAATAACAGATTAACATGTTTGTATATGGCAAGTAGCGGGCAAATGACCGAATATTTTTCTGTCATAGAATAAGCCGCGCTGTTGCACTTATTACTTGAACACAGCAGTCATAATAAATATTCAAATTTTGTTTAATGATTTATATTTGTCAAATGAACTTTTTGTTAATGAATTTAACTCTGCAAAAAGTTTGTCATCCTTGTCCTTGAAGTTGAAGCAAGATTTGCCCTGCATTCTGTTTTTAAGTTCTTGACTTATGTTATCTAATAATTCTGGATAGTAATAAATAGGCATTAAAT
>JBDNFJ010000034.1:0-13970 GCA_041689895.1 Gracilimonas sp.
TCTACCACTGAGCTTGTTACAAAGTAAGGGTAAGGGAGTTCGTAACATTTGTATCGGCTTCTTCCCATGACCATTTTCCTTTTTTTTGTAAGAGCATTTCGGAAAGGTTTCCTTACACTTTTTTTGTCTTGGCTACCTTTTTATAGTATGAGGCAGAGCCTCTTATTGAGCATTGCGGAGCAGAGCCCACGCAACGAGGGCAACGAAGGAGAAGCCACTCCGTCCATCGAAGCAGCTAAGAAGATTGCCAATGCGTTTGGGGTATCGCTGGATTTTTTAGTGGGCGAAGGAGAAAATGCCAACTTCGATAAAGAGATGGTGAACCGCCTTGATCAGATAGAGAAACTACCCGAAGAAGAGAAGCAGCGCATCTACCATTTTATGGACCTCATCATCCGGGATCACACCGCTAAAAAGGCTTATTCAAATTAAGCTATTTTCCACCATCTAAACAGCCACAGATAATAACCTGTAACATCTGCACTTCCATCTCCGGCTATTACTTGGGTTTCAATTTTAGAGTAAAATGGAATGGCTCTGAATATCCCAAACTCAAAAATGGCGTTTTCATAATCTAAATATTCGGGGATCTTCGCTCTACCTTCTTCGTATGTTTCCAGATAAATATTCAGAGAGAATGTCTTATACTCAAATGCATTTTCAAAATGCTTGTGTGCTTTTTCTGAGTAATC
Organism: Gracilimonas sp.; assembly: GCA_041689895.1. Lineage (GTDB taxonomy): Bacteria > Bacteroidota > Rhodothermia > Balneolales > Balneolaceae > Gracilimonas. The sequence continues at coordinate 693 of JBDNFJ010000034.1, forward strand.
ATTGTACTGGCTTATGGATGATGGCGTTTGAGGATTTTCGCCCGCAAACACATGTACAGTATCAACAAAACACGTAGCCGCAGTTCTAAATTGACCAACAGAAAGTGCTAAAGTTCCATCCCTTCCCCATATCATCCAGGTTATCAGGTTTAATACTATAAAAATGCCTGCAACAATAAGAGTTTTATTCTTACTCATCTGGGTTCAATTTATTAGTTCCTCTTGTATAAATTTATGGCAGGCCATTTTACTTCGCCTTTATAACCACGATGAGAAGTTCTATATGGTGCTTTTATTCTAAGTCCCAATTTATTCATATAGAACCGATTAATATCGTGTGCGTTATTAATATTACCTGGTGTTGGTGTCGCAACTGGATGACCGTGACCAACTAACTCATGCAAAAGGATAACTGAGCTTGGCTCACCAGCACGCATATTACCTCTTGGGTCAACCTGTATATCTCCACCACTGGCACTTAAGTTGGCTTTTCCTCCGCCGTATAACTGACCATCATATTTATTATAAGAATCTATGCTACTTCCAATTTCTTCTGAATATGCAACTTGGAAAGTAATATCATCGGAGGAAAGCACATCATAAAGGGCACTTGAATAATCATCGTAGCCGACTACCGCTCCGCTTTGGTCGATGGTGGTACGAATGCTGCCTAAATGATCTTTTAAGAAATATCTACGATCCGTTCCATCCCAGAATCCTATAATATCAGCGCCTGCTAGAATATTGTGCATGGTAATGGAATCATCTTCATAGACAGCAATAGTCTCACCACCAGCACCTCGTACATAATGGGTCTCGGTGCCACTTACTACTTTCTTCTTCACCCGGTTACCCTCGGCGTCATAGGCATACTGAAGCGTATTTGCTCCGGCAATCATCTGAGCGGGCAGGTTTCTCCAATCGTAATCTACTGAGCTAAAGCCATTGAGTTCATTTTCGATCATATTCCCGCTCGCGTCATAGTCGGTATCAAATTGGGTATAATTAGCGCCTTCCTCCAAATAATTTAATCTATTATTTCCAGACGCAATATTCATGGTCATATATCCTGTAGCTCCTGCTGACCCAGACTGGTTTCTACGTATATAGTTTTTAATATTTCCATTCTTATCATACACTAAATTCGACACATCAAACGCGTTTGAATTGTATCCACTTCCTGAGAAATTAGCGTTCGTTAAGCGGTTTGCCGTATCATAGCTGTACGTATAGCTAAGCGTATTTTGGTTAGTACCACTAGTACCTACTTGCGCCCATTGTTGCAGGCTGATGTTTCCATTATAATTGTAATTTAAATTCATCCCAAAACGATCCCCATTGGTACTGGTAGATATTGTTCCGTCATTGATCTTATCTAACCAGCCTTGCACGGTATAGGTGTAATCTACGGTTTGGGTGGCACTGTTACCAAGTTTCATTTGCTGTACTTGTCCGTCAGTCATATAACTTGTGGATGCTCTCTCCGAACCCGACAGCAACTCCCTGCTGCTTACCATTGACAATTTTATAAAAGCTACCAAACTCAAAGCCATTCAGTAGCACAAAACAAAAAGCCCCGACAAAATACCGAGGCTTTGGTTTTAGTTTTTAATTCAATTTCTTAAGATATACAAAGGATTCTGTTAATTGTGGTGTATTTCCATATTAATGACATTTATCACTTCATTACTATCAGAAATTTCGAACAAGAACCGTAAGGATCTTCCAAACATCGCTACTTCTTCATATTCAGTATTACTGTTCACTTGCTCAGGGGTCCAAATTAATTCTGCAACAAGTAGATTCTGATTCATCTTGGAAAAAAACAGTATTAAGTTCGAATTTTCACTCTTCGTTTTAACTATCTCATTGTCCGAAATAAATGAATCAAAAGAACTTTCTGTGTCTAAATTCCATAAAAAATCCTTAATGCTTCTTTTTCCTTCAAATACTTTCCAATGAGCTAATTCTTCAGATTTACTCTCAAAGAATACTGCTTCTAAATGGACTATTTCATTTGAGACTATTACACTCACCTGTTCATCTAAATCCGAATTACTCTCCTCTTCAGCAAATTGTCGGATTTGGCTCACTTTATTCTCTAATAAGTAGTTATAACTATTTGTATATAACATTTTATTGGTATCAGTACATGAGATTAGTATATAAAGGATGATCATAAAACTAATTTTCATTTTTTCAATATTTAATAACACCACGGCTTGGTATCCTCCCTTGGTTCAACATATTTTTTGATGCCATATTAAACGGAATAAATACAGGGTTTTTAGTTGGGGAGAATGACAAACCCATATAAGATGTTCTTTGCCCAAATGAACTTCCTAGTTCACCTCGAATTGTATTCATCCTATTTACAACAGCTCCTGTATTTCCAAAAGCTGATTTATCATCTTTTAATCCTCCTCCAATGCTTGTATGATTCAATTCATGTAAGAAAGTCATTCCAAAGCCCATCGTTCTATTGTCCAAATCAGACGAGGTTCCACTAATAAAATCATTTATTTGACCTGCATCTATTAACATTATATTGCCCCCAGCCTTAGAGCCTTTGGTGCTAACTCCTACATCCACTGTAGTTGTATGATCTAAAGCTCCAATTAAATCAGTACGTGCTGTTCCACTTCCAATAGCATTTCCATCTTTAGTAACTATTGCATTGCCATCTGCATCTTTTGCATACGTTACCATACCATTCGAGTCTATTGACAAAGAAAGCCCGGTTACGGACTGAAGGTCATTAATGACTTGCTGAGTAGTATTTGTTGATTTAGCAGCATCAACATTTTGGAGTGTCTTAACATTTATACTATCACCATTCACATCCACAAAATAAAGTGGGTTATTGGCTGCGTACTGATAAGTACTCAGTGATGGATACTTATAATAAAACCTATCAATACTCATAAACCTACCTAATACCGGGTCGTAGCCTCTGGCTCCAGCATGGTAGAGATTTAATCCCGCCTCATCATCCTGCTCGTATCCCGTGAATTTATAGTTGTCATTCGGGTTGGCGGTATTACTTGATCTTCCAGGCATGACTAAGCCAAACGGGTAGTAATCATCGTAGCCATCTACATTGCCGTTTTGATTTACCGTAGTTCTAATACTTCCCAAGTGGTCTTTGAGGAAATATCTTCGTTGGCTTCGGTCATAAGAGCCGATCATTTCACTACCAGCAAACGCGTTATGGTATTCAAGATTAAAAGGCCTCATTATCTTGGAATTGGTTTGTTGCTTCCTTGCTCAATTCTTAGCGTCAATTCACTAAATATCGGTATTAGTCTACTAAAAGGGATTTTCTGTGACTGGAAAAAAGGGGTATTGCTTTCATATTCAAAAGGATCTTTATTGTCTATATAAGAAGTAATAACCAAATCTCCATTCCTAATTTCATAGTTAGCAATAACGCTATCGTTGCTAAATGGAGGAATTGGATTTACATGTAGAATCGTAGAATCATTAAGATCAATTCTTGAGCTTGCGACCTCTAGTGGCTCATCTTTTTTATAGGGCAATAATGAAGCCCAAGAGTAAAGATGTGCTCTATCTATCCCAAATATTCTTTTCTTAAATCTTCGATAATTTACTACTCCTGTACTGTCTGTATCCAATATATATTCTGTTACATGCAATTCATCGTATGTATTATAATAAGTCTCTATTTCAAATCGCCATTCTTTGAGATTATGATCGTTCATGACCTTCTTGAAAACTATTTCGTCTTCGATTGTATCATGTTTATAAATTCCATGAAGAATAATATTTCGAAATAAAAAAACAGCGTAAACACATACCAAGAAAACCACTAAAAACTTAAAATATCTCATTGTTATTCTTTTATTCAAACAAATTTATTTTAAAAGTCGGCAATCTATAAGGTTTAAACCCAGAGTGTTTATAGCCTCTAACACCTTTCAACCTATATTGTAAAGTATTTTGGATTCTAATATCTAAATTTCTTAGAGCTTGTCCCGTCTGATAATTAGGATGGCCATGCCCAATAATTTCATGGAAGGTAGCCGCGGCTCTTGGGATTCCCAATCTATTATTATCGGACATATACATGACTGATCGATTTGTACCAGCAATTTCATTTGTATGGCCCCCGCCAGAATTAAATAAATTTACGTGTGTATCTGAAGAAACAAAATTGTCTGATTCATACATTGCAAAATATTCCACCTCCATGGTATTAATAACATCATACAGGGCGTTAGTATTTTCATTTAGTCCAAAATTAAAATCACTTCCCTCGGTAGAAAGCTTAAACCCCTCAACAGTTTTTGTATTTCCCCATGTAAAGGGGTTCCACCATTTTGAAGTGGACTTCTCCCATGTCGCTTCTTCAACTGTAATTCCAGCTCCTTCTACAACTGTGTTAAAATCCTCAGCCGCTTTTTCGCAATCTTCTCTCGTAGTACATTTAACGATTTCCCCTGTCGGATCTATCAGGCCCACGGGATTATTAAGTGCATATGCAAATGGACTTGAAGATGGATAGAGATGACTCATTGGATCAATCTGCATAAATCTTCCGAGCACCGGGTCATATCCTCTGGCATTCGCATGGTACAGATTTAAATTAGCTTCATCGTCCAACTCATGCCCGGTAAATTTGTAGGCGTCGTTCGGATTCGCCGAGTTGGAACTTCTCCCAGGCATGACTAAGCCGAACGGGTAGTAATCATCGTAGCCATCTACATTGCCGTTTTGATTTACCGTAGTTCTAATACTTCCCAAGTGGTCTTTCAGGAAATACCGGCGCTGGGTGCCATCGTAGTTGCCCATCATTTCTCCGCCGGCTATAATGTTTTGGTAGGTGAGGGCATCATTTTGATATACCGTCAGCACCTGCCCGTCCGCCCCTCGCACGTAATGCAGCTCAGTGCCGCCTACTTTCTTTTTCTTGGTGCGGTTGCCGTCTCCATCATAGGCATACTGCATGGTAACCGCATTACCCATTAGCTGTGAGGGTAGATTTCGCCAGTCATAATTCACGGAGCTTAGCCCGTTTAACTCATTTTCAATCATGTTTCCGTTGGCGTCGTAGGAAGTATTAAAGCGAGTATAATTTCCCCCTTCTTCTAAGTACGCTATGCGGTTGCTATTTGCCTGCATGCGCATGGTCATGTACCCGGTAGCTCCTGCTCCGCCAGACTGGTTGTTGCGTATATAGCTTTTAATATTTCCATTTTTATCATACTGCACATAGTACAATTTAAACGCATTAGTATGATACCCATTTGCGGTAAAGTTTGCCCCTAATAGTCTGTCTGCCGCATCGTAGCTGTAGGCATAGGTGGCTAAATCACCATTTAACTCAGGCTGGCGCCACTGCTGTTGGGTAACGTTTCCATTACTGCTGTAGGCTAATTTCATGGCAAATTTGTCGCTTCCCATACTGGTCGGGTTATTGATCTTGTCAAGCCATCCTTGGATGGTATAGGTGTAATCTACGGTTTGAATAGCAGCATTTCCCAGTTTTTTCTGCGCTACGGTTCCATCGGCATTATACCCAACGTGTATTTCCTTCTGCCGTCCCGTTTTGTTGGTATCCGAAAGGCACTCTAATTGCTTAGAATGCGTAACGAGGACGGGATTTTTATTTATAAATATTTAAATAGGTATTAACAGACCTGACTTAAACTTATATAAAGTACTATCACCGGTAGCTTTATATTCTACAATTACACTTTGGCCAATCTTTTTTTCATACCTCACGTTTACACGATCGAATGGAACCCTAAAAACCTGCCAGCTACTATCATAATAAACAATGTAAAAGATTGAGGCTCCGTAAGTTGATCCTTTTATATAAGTTGGTAGTAAATATTCCTTCTTTGCGTTCATTTGAAAATCAAGTGTATCAATTACAATACTTCCATTTTCGTTCACCTGATTCTCAGAGTTGCCATAACCAGCTATTGATATAATATCTTCATCTCTCTTAGTTCTTATTATCAACGTATTCTCTTTCCTTGATTTTAATATTTCTATCCAACTTTTACCATATTTATCTTCCTCAATTAGTATGTGTGCCGTACTATCCTGATTACTCTTAAGGATTTTATTTAAAGTAGCTGATGTAATTACCTTAGACTTTTGATTTATAAAATACCCTCCAAAAAATAAACCAAGTATAATTAGGGAAGCGTATAAGTTTTTCATGGCTGCGTTATTTATATTTAAATGCTCTAAGATGTGACGTTCTAACGCCTTCAACTTTCACTTCATTTAATAATGAAAAATTCCATCTTGGAGTTGATCCTAGCGGTTTCATCGATTGCGGGCTATAATATAGAAGTGCACCTTTACTTATTCCACGAACTTCACCTTGATATACCTTTATTGCATTTGATGCTGACCGAGTCCATGCTTCTTTATTAGCTCCTGATAATTTTATTTGAGAGACAGGATTTTCAAAAAAAGACTTATTAGGATCTCCATCATTGAGTGAAGAATATTGCTTGTTCTGAGTTATTACTTTCTTTAATGAGTTCGGAAATTTGTCACTTACAACTCTATTAAGCGTTATGTCCATTCCTACTTGTTGTTCGGTTGAATTACTTCCCCTGAATTCCGCAAAACCAATTCTAGCCAATAACCCAATTCCACTATTAGAGCTTACCTCTGAAAAGGTATCATTACCTGATAAGACTCCTGTTCCAAACTTTAAATCTCCATCATTATTTCTAATATAAATCTTTCCATCATCTTTGTTATCACTACCTAAATAATTGCCTTGAATATCAAAATAATCCCCCAAAGGACTCATTCCTGTCGGGTCGGTAAATTTCAGCGGGTTATTGAAGGTATAACTGTATGGGCTCCACCCAGCGAACTCATTTGCAAGTGGATCCACCTGCAAAAACCTGCCCAGTACCGGATCATAGCCTCTGGCAATCATATAATAAATATTCAACCCTGCCTCATCGTCGAACTCGTGGCCCGTAAACTTGTAGTTATCATTCAGGTTGCCGGTGTTGGAAGAGCGCCCAGGCATGACCAGCCCAAACGGGTAGTAATCATCATAACCATCCATATTGCCGTTTTGATCTACCGTGGTTCTAATACTTCCCAAGTGGTCTTTCAGGAAATATCTTCGTTGGGTGCCATCAAAAGTGCCTATAATTTCCGCTCCGGCTACAATATTTTGGAAAGCTAACGCATCATCTTTGTATGCGGCCAGGGTTTCCCCGCCAGCGCCTCGCACATAGTGCAGCTCGGTACCGCCCACTTTCTTTTTCTTAATGCGGTTGCCGTCTCCATCATAAGCGTACTGCATCGTAATAGCATTACCAACCAGCTGCGAGGGCAGATTCCGCCAGTCATAGTCCACTGAACTCAATCCGTTTAGCTCGTTTTTGCTCATGTTGCCGTTGTCGTCGTAGGCGCTGGTAAAGTGAGTGGCTTTTATTGTGTGTAGTTGAGGGATACGCATGGAGGTTATATTGAAGAACTATAGTTGATAGTACCATGATTTTAGGAGCCTTTCAATGTATCATTGGTTCTTAGAGGGAGAAGGCGATTCAGTAGCCTATTTCTTAATTACTGAAAGCATTATGCACCGGGGGTATGTAATGGGAAGAACGAAGTTAAAGTACCCCTTTTATTTTGTTGTAATAACAATAACCGGCAGTTCATGGTAAAATTAATCTTTGACTTTTAATAAATATAATGGGGGTTTCTTATCAACCACTACGTAGTCTACAAATTCTAGAGTCTTATCTGATATTTTATCAGCTAAAAATATTTTTCTTATTTCTTCTGCTTCATATTTTCGTTTTAACGAGTAATCAAAAAAAGTATATTTTGTTTTATAATGAACATAACCTCCATATATATTTTGTTTTTTCAAATACAAAAATAACGGAATTAGTCTTATGTAACTTGAACTATCATTTCGGTCAAAGATTATTAAATCTCTATCATCATTTAGATAGCCTATTTTCTTTGAATTGACAAACAGATTATTTTCTGAATCCCAAAAATAATTTTTCACATCATCTGATTTAAAATTATTTAAAAATCGCTGAGTAACTCTAAGTGAATCAATTAATTCATTAGTTGGGACCGTAAAGTCAAGATGATTACTTGAGTCACGCACGATACATCCTTGAATTAGAATTGCAAAAAAAATTATCGTTAAAACACAATTACACTTATTCATAAAAAGCATGATAGTAACCTCTAATTATCATTTTTGTATCTCTTTTATCATCAAATGCACCACTAAAATTGCTAAAATCAGGTTTACCTCCACCCGGCCATATTTGGTTAAAACCAGCACCAGTCACTGCATGATCAAGAGTAATCCCTAATGCAAAAGCAGCTACTCCAAAATTATAATTACCAAAGTCATCATATCTAAACTTTTCGCCTCTGTACAATGCATATTGCCCTCCCAACTCCTGAATACTAAATCCTTGTCCTGGGATTTTAATATCATACTTCGCCCTACTTCTAGTATAATAATTTAGAAGAAGTAGCTTAGCACCATATTTTCTCCAATTTGGGATATCAAGTTCAGAAACATATTTACTTAGTTGTTTAAAATGACTACGAGTCCTATCTAACTGTTTATTAAAATTTTGTGTAGCATTATATAATTCCGACTGATTCTCATTTTGAATACATGGCTTTTCCGGACAATCAGGATCATCTGAAACTATTCCCGCTCTTGCTCTTTCTACACCTTCCCTAGGGTCTCTGGAATACATCCCAGTGGGATCAATTAGCTTAAGTGGATTGTTTCCTACATAAGTGTAGGGTGAAGTGTATTCTAAAGCTGGGTCTGTCTGCAAAAACCGCCCAATTTCTGGATTATAGTTTCTTGCCCCCATGTAATCCAAAGTGAGATTGGCTTCATCATCTCTTTCGTGCCCGGTAAACTTATAGGCGTCATTGGGATTGGCGGAGTTACTTGAGCGCCCAGGCATGGTTAGCCCAAACGGGTAATAATCATCATAACCATCCACATTGCCGTTTTGATTTACCGTGGTTCTTACGCTGCCTAAATGGTCCTTCAAAAAATATCTTCGTTGGGTGCCATCAAAAGTGCCTATAATTTCCGCTCCGGCTACAATATTTTGGAAAGCTAACGCATCATCTTTGTACGCGGCCAGGGTTTCTCCGCCAGCGCCTCGCACATAGTGCAGCTCGATGCCGCCCACTTTCTTTTTCTTAATGCGGTTGCCGTCTCCATCATACGCATACTGCATCGTAATAGCATTACCAACCAGCTGAGAGGGCTGATTCCGCCAGTCATAGTCCACTGAACTCAATCCGTTCAACTCGTTTTTGCTCATATTCCCGTTGGCGTCATAATCGGTAGCAAACTGGGTGTAGTTTGCCCCTTCTTCTAAGTAAGCTATGCGGTTGCTGTTCGCCTGCATGTGCATGGTCATATACCCTGTTTCGCCCGCTGAACCAAACTGGTTGTTGCGTATATAGCTTTTAATATTTCCATTTTTATCGTAGGTAATGTTGGTTACATCAAAGGCTTTGGAGTGATAGCCACTTCCGGAAAAATTAGCTGCCGTTAAGCGATTGGCTTTGTCATAAATATACGTGTAACTTATCATTTCTTCAGGTTTTTCTAACCCCAATTGCTGCCAAATTTGCTTCTTGATATTTCCATTCAGGTTATACTCTAAATTCATAGCAAACCCATATTCGTAATTTATGCTAACCTGTAAAGTACTGTTTCGTTCTATTAACCACCCTCTAATATCATATGAGTTATATACATCAGGGACATTTGCGCCTCCTAAACTCATGGATTCTACTTGACCGTCTGCTAAATACTGATACTCTGCAGCTTTTTCTCTACCCGATACTACCGTGTCTGTATCGGTATACACATAATTTAACCTCCCTAATTCATCATATTCATTCCATGTAATAAAGCGTTCCGATGGATTGGTTGGTTGATAATCTTTCCTAGTAAGTCTTCCTAATTCGTCATATTTATACTTAATTATTTTTTTTGTATTCAGTAAATATGGTTGACTAACCTTCCATTCTACCACGCCAAGCGAGTTGTAAGAGTACCAATCGTTTCCCCAACCATTAGAATTAACGTCTTTGTATGATACCTTTGTTAACCTACTCTTTCCATTATTAGGTGTATAGCCCGTAACAGGATCGCCATGATACCCATCGTAATAGTATTTTATGGCCGCATCGTTTGCTGAAGTTGGAAAGGTAGCGACATTTGGGTTCGCATTATCAAAGATAGTGCCCACGCCTCCCGCATATTGCCCTACTTCCACCGGACGATCAAAGACATCGTATTTGGTATAGGTGAACTTATAGGGAGTAAAGGAATAGGTACCGGATGTTCCTGCAATTAGCTCATTCGTATTTCGGGTGTTCCCATAAAATACATAGGTACCGGGCCCAACTACCACTGATCCGGTTAATATATCATCATAATCCGTTGAATTTGAATGGACGATAGTATTTCCATTCTCAACATGTTGAATCTTAATATTATACCCATCCAGGTATAAATCATAAATTAATATTTCATAGCTTAACACCCCTTTGTTTGTAACTACAAGGGTCTTTATAACAGTATTATTTCCAGACAAACTCGTCGACAAATCATTCTCCTGCAATTTATGGTTTGGGTCTTGTGTAAACCGCAGTCTCCCTTTATCATCGTATTTATACGCTACCGAGTACTCCTGATCGGGAAGCTTTTTTTCGATAAGCTGGCCGAGCGTATTATAGGTGTAAGTGGTGGGCAATCCCCGAGGGTCTTCTACTCTCACTACATTCCCTCGCAGGTCATAAGCAAACTCGGTTACTAAATCGATGGAGCTTCTCGTTAGCTTCCCATCGCTATTCATATCTACTCCATGGGCAATGGTTTGTCCCCAGCCATCGGTATAGGTAATGATTTTTTTGCCATCCGGGTCTTCGGTAATGGTTTTGCTCAGGGTATTTACCCCCCAGGTTTTTGCAGGGGTATTGCCTTGGGCACTGGTGGCAAAGGTTTCGATGGTATTAAGCCCATACGTGGCGGTAATCTCCTTACCACTCCCCATTTTGTGCGATGTTCCAGGCAAGGTACTCTTCGATACTCTTGCTAACGGACTCGCCTCATATTGCAACTGGCCGTAAGCATAAGCTTCATCACCGTTGGGTTGAGCCTGATAATAATTTCTGAGGGGTGAATCTCTACTCAAAGCACTGCCCGGGGTAAAGGTTCCGCTTCCTTCAAAAAGCGTACTCATAAACGAGGTTTGATTACTCTCTATTATCGGCCGAGAACCTACTTCTGGCAAGCCTTGCTCATTATACCGAGTACCCGAAATAATGGTTGTATTCCCTCCCCGCTGCTGGCTCTGTATCTGCCGGCCTAAGCCGTCCAGATAGGAAATGGACTTAGTTACATTGGCACTGTTATTTGGATCGTAATGCCTCCATGTTTCTACCCGGTTCGGGTCGGTGGGTTCAAAACTGGAGTTACTTTCCAGTGAATAATAGTAATTATTAGTTGTTACTAACTCCCCGTTGGCATTGTATACATTCACTAATCGACCAAAAGTGTCGTAGCTAAAATGGCGAGCGTTTCCAGTAACATCATACATGCTAACAGGCTGTGAAAATATGGCATCTATGCTCACACTTTGCGCCTGCCCCTCGGTAGGATAAATGCGTATATGCCGTAAATAAAAAACCGTAGCGCTATATCCTCCTCCATGAAAGGGCGCCCTAAAGAAAATAGTACCATCCGTATTAATGGTAAGCTCAACACTGGCTGTTTTCCATCCACTGGTTGGGGTACTTGAAAACCAGGTAGTCCATACTCCATTGCTTGAATTCTTCCCATGTACATCCATTCTGCCGGATTCAACTTTGTACTCAAAATCAATCAAAAACTTTCGTCCGCTTTGCTGGCTCCCAACACTTACCCTAAGCCCGGCACCTTCAATAGTCAATCCGGTAATTGAAACCTTTTGATGAGAAATTCCATCTTCCAAACCCGAAGTATAGGCTAAACTTGCATCAGAATAGGTCGTCTTGTAGGGAAAGGCACCCTTGGCTAATGCTCCATAAGGGGTAGAATAGAACCCATCCATTGCAACCATTTGAATATCATCGTAGGCTGCATTTGTGAAAATTCCAAAGATTTGGTCTCCCTTCTCATTCCAAAGGTACGAAGTTTTGACTCCGCCGGCATCCGATGCTTCTATCGGGTTTCCATAAGCATCATACTTTTGAATGTGTGCAGTTTTAACTGAATTAGCCGCTAATGGATCATCCGGCGCCGAACTTCCGCTACCGGCCCACATCCAATAATCTGCCGCCAGCCAGGCCCCATTACCGCCAGCCATCTGGTTATCCCATGTTTGCCATTGCTTCATCAGGTCAGTATTACTATCGTCCTTCAAAGTTAAAGAATACACCTGCGACAGCATCGTATCCGAAGCCATTCCAGCATATTTTTGATGAGCATACTCATATATAGATGCACGAGAACTCCCGTCTGAATTATTCTCTTCTTTTTCTGTTAATTGAGCATGCCAAAAATCTTCATACCTGTAATTGTTTATAGTTTCCATATAATCTGTTCCATTATCAGGATTATAAACACGGGTTTTCTCCTGAACTCTTTCTCTCCATACAGATTTTTTTATATATAGGTCGCTATGATAATACACCTTTCCTGCAAATGCTAATAACCCAAAATTATCTCCACCACCTGCACTCGACTGATCGAAGTTTTCTCTGCGTACTCTTCGAGCTGTATTAGTGATAGAGTTATTAGTATGGATATCTCCATCCACCTTAATTTTATCAAACAAAAAACCATGGGCTGGAAAAGTAAAATCTTCATATTCTTGAAATTTAATTACAAAGTTTTCCGACATTTGAAGCCCTTTTAAATCAATTTTCCCATCCAAATCAATGGTAACTTGATCCCATCCTGAAGTCGAACCTAAATTGTATATTTTAGTAAAACTACTCCCCCCATCATCAGAAATATAAACCCCATCCTGACTATCATAGTCATCGCCCAGGTTTTTCCAAATGAAGCTTAGTTCTACCTCTTTCTGATCCGTTAAATCAAGCTTTAACCATGCCTCATTTTTTTCATAAGAACCTGATGGAACACCTCTCATCCTTAGCTCACTTTCATATTCGCAACCTGAACAACCAGAAGTAATGGAAACTATGCCAGATTGGCTTGATGTATGCGTTTCCCATTCTTGCCCCAATCCTGCTTCAAAACTTGTATAA
>JBDNFJ010000035.1:0-24571 GCA_041689895.1 Gracilimonas sp.
ACTTTGGGTCTGCGCATCTTCCATCTCTACCCTACGCAACCATTGAAACCGAGAGTATTGATTCGGAACTAACTTCGCTTAAACACAAAATGGTATTTACGGGGGACGAAGCCACCAAGGATATGTTTAAAAAACAAGTGGGTAATTCAAGAATAATTCATGTGGCTACACACAGTGAAGTGTCGGAGCAGAATCCATTATTCTCAACTATTTATCTTAAAAATCCGAATGCCGCTGATTCCCTGGAATCAGAGCAAGCATTATATGCCTATGAATTGTTTGACACTCCTTTGAATAGCGAATTTATTATGCTGAACTCCTGCAGTTCAGGCTCGGGAAATTACATTCAAGGCAGTGGAGTAATGGGAATTAGCCGTGCATTGCGTTATGCGGGAGCAAAAAGCCTGGCCTTGAACTTGTGGTCGGTTAATGATAAAGTAGCCGCCGAATTCGCAATCGATTTTTACGGATATCTAAATGAGGGAATCACTAAAAGCGAGGCTATACGATTAGCAAAAATCGATCAGTTACAGAAAGCAAATGCAAACCCTCATTTCTGGGGAGCATATATGATGATTGGAAATCCTTCTCCAATAACCGGTAAACCGGCAAAACAGATATGGCTTTTTTCTTTCTTAGCAGCTACCACACTTCTTCTAGGTTACAATACCTATAGGAAAAGAAGTGCTTAAGCTTTACTAACAGATTTCAGCAACACTGTTGTTTATTCATTTACGTTTTCCAGTGCATCCACGTATGTTTTCGCTACGCGACTATAAGCTCCATTGAGCTCGTACGCTTTGCGAAAAGCCCCTTCTGCTTCCTGAAGCCGGTCTAACTGAAAATAAGTATTACCTAAAAACCAATAGCCTTTTTCAAGGGTTAAAACTTTAATATCTGTTTGAGCTACAACCATTTTAAAGTTTTCAATAGAGGCCGTATAAACGCCTTTATTGTATTGAATGGAACCAAGGCTTAAGGCAATATCTGCTTTAAGTTGAGGTTCGGTGGTTTTTTCGAGTTCAGCCTGAAGCATACCCATCGCTTCCTCCACTTCACCATCCGTGGCTAAACGGATAGCTTTACGAATCACCTCGTTGGTAACGGTCTCCGAAATACCGGAAGCATCTCGAACAACATCAAGCCCAATTTGGGGCACAGGACTTACTGAAAGATCTCCTGAAGTATTCATATTCAAAACTCCAACAACAGCCGCTATTAAAATAACCGCAACAGCAGCTCCATAACGAGCTACCTTTTGTAATGAATATATTTTCGCAGAGGTCTTCTTCGTTTTTTTCTTCTCTATGATGGCTTTCAAATTCGCCACGCTTTTTGTGTAGTCCAGGTAATAGTCATCCTGAACCAACTCAGCCCATAATTCATCTGTTTGTTCCTGATCTAACCGACCATTGACATACAGGTCAATCCTTTTTTCAAGGTCTTTGTTTACTTTGCTTTCTATCATTTTTGTATCTACAGTTATGATTACTAACAGGTGTTAATATTATTCATAACGCCCACGTTCCTGCTTTTTTACGCTGGCGTTAGACTGCCGTCTTACTACCCATTTCATGTTATTTTAGACAAGAGTAACTCAACCTCACTTTGTTACACTTTTTTTTCATTTTTTTTAAAATTTATTCTATCCACTTCTTTTTATGATAAAAGGCTTTGCAAAACCAGAGATTTCGAACAAGAAATCGGCACTGCATGATCTTCTTAAAAGAGTAGGAACCATGCCATAATGTTACAGGTTTTACTTTATCAAACGGCAAAATTAAACGATTCTAATTTATTTGAAAAAATGGCTCAACTATCCAAATTATTAATCCCAATTTCACTCTACATATTTGCTGTTTCATGCAATCGAAATACCACCCTGCAGGGCGATATAGATTATTTGGGAAATGCTCATTTAATTATTCAAGAACAACCTATTCATTATAAGTACGCACCAGCCCATAGTGATACACTTCATGTGAATGAGGACGGTACGTTTTCAACTTCTTTTCCCGTACCTAAAGACGAACTATACGATCTAAAAATCTCTGATTCTGTATATCCGCTCGTTCTAACTCCGGGCGAGCAACTTTCCGTTCATATAAAAAGATCAGATTTTCCACGAAATGTGCATGTCGAAGGCTATGCTGGAAATTGGAACGTTGCCTTAAATAAATATCTCAAAGAAGTTGAACCCATAGATTCCAAAATACTGATTGAAGAAGAGAAAATGGTGGATGGCAAACCCAATACCGTACTCAAATTAAGCCAGAAGAAATACCAAATTGCCCAAAAAAACCTCCAAGACACTCCATTTCGTCCTTATTACCTCAAAGATGTAGGAGCATATCTCGTTTTTAAAATTCGATCTATAGAGTACAACCTGAAGTATGAGGAAGATTATGATGCTGATTCTGCTCGTAAAAGCCTTATACAAGAAGCGCAAAACATGAACTTTTTTGCGGTCAATTCCCTAAAAGCACAACGGGCGGGAATCCGTGATTTCACTCATTACTATTCCCGAACCTTTGGTATTTACGATAGCTTGAAGGCTGCTTATGGACAGAACTTATCGGAATACGACATCAAAAGATTGGCTTATCACGAATTGGATGAGAAAAGGTTGGAAGTGCTGAAGTACATAACCAACCGCGATGCATTAGCATACGCAAAAATGTATTTGGTTGCTGAACGCATTGGAGAGCAATCCATCAAAGTATCTACTCCAAGTTATCTGCGTTATTTAAAAGAATTTCCAGATTATCCCGCATACAAGAATTTCCTCACCTATTTCTACAATCAAATTCAATCTGTCTCGCCAGGCCAACCGGCAATCCCTTTTACCTTGTTTGATAGTAATGGTCAACCTTACAGCATGAAAAACTATCGGGGTACTTACGTACTGCTCGATTTTTGGGCGGGATGGTGCCAACCCTGTCTGGATGAGTTTTCTTCTATGAAGGAACTCTATAAAAAATACTCCCGAGACGAGCTCGAAATCATTGGCATTTCCACGGAAGAAGACAGCCTTCTTTGGAGACAAAACCTTACTCGTTTCAATCTCCCTTGGCCACAAGTATTTGGTGGCAACGGTTTCAACCAAAAAACATTCAAGGCGTACAAAGGTGGAGGAATTCCCTTTTATATATTAGTTAGTCCGGATGGAAATATCGCCCGTTACAACGACATCCGGCCTTCTTTTAATGTGGAGGCTGTTTTAGATAGCTTGCTTTCAACCCAAAGATATAGTTCGAATTAATGTTTAGACCCGAACTTTTCACATTTCTATTATCCAGCGGTTTTTACTTGCCGATGTATGCTTCACCCTTGATAATCCATTCCGGTTCGCCCTCTCCTTTCAGATAGTAATCAAAGTATTCTTTCATGCGAATGGCATAATCCAATTTATTGCTGAATTTTTGCAGATGATGTGGCTCATCGTGATACTGCAAAAAGACAACCTCCTTGTTATAACGGCGCATAGCCAAATAAAGCTCTATACTTTGATACCAAGGCACGGCTCCGTCAGCATCTCCATGCATAATTAACAGGGGAGTAGTAATTTTATCCGCAAAAAAGACCGGTGAGTTTTCGATATATTTTTCCGGGGCTTCTACCAAGCTTTCTCCAATCCGGCTTTGTGTTTTCTCGTATTGAAATTGACGGGCTAATCCCGAACCCCAACGAATTCCTCCATACGCACTAGTCATATTCCCCACCGGAGCGCCGGCAACAGCCGCATCAAAAATGGTGGTTTGGGTTATCATAAAAGCCGTTTCATAGCCGCTCCACGAGTGCCCATGCAGCCCCAATTTGTCCTCATCAGCGATCCCCAATTCTATCAATTTTTGGATTCCCGGAACCAGGCTTTTAGTGGCTGAAAATCCCGGACGGCCCACCTCAAAACGAATATCCGGCAAAAATACTACATAATCATCACTTACATATTGGGCAAAAACGGGACGATGGTTGGTCTTCGGCTCATTAAAGTCATACAATTTATCAGTAAAAAATCGATAATAATAGGTCATAATGGGATAGCGTTTGTTTGGATCATAATTATCCGGTTTGATAACTATACCTTGGATAAACTTTCCATCCAGACTCAACCAATCAATAAGCTCCGCTTTTCCCCAATTCCATTTTTTGTGAAGGTCTTCATGCAAATGCGTTAGCTTTTTGGTGCGTTTGAAATCGGAGTTATTTGCTGTCCAAATATTTGGGAATTCATCATACGCTTCTTGTTTGTATAAAATAATGTTAGCCTGTTCCGCTTTTTTCACAAAGGTGAACTTCTTGTCATCCTCCAACAAACGTTTCACGCCGGAACGCGCCGTATTGGCTTTATAGAATCCAAAATTCTTTTTCATATCGTGATAAGAAGTCAGTAACAATTCTTCATTATTACCAAAGGGTTCGTTGCGACCTTTGTTTATCCGTTCAACCCTGAAAATGCGTTTAGCTTCGCGACCGGCTCCATCCGTAATATTTATAGGTTTGCTTAAATCAGTTGGAAATTTCCAGATATCGTACTTGTCATTAATCATCACTGCGCGGTCGCCTTCAACCCAGCCTGCCACTCCATATCCCGGCACCCGAGAAGGATAATCGTGGTCTTCGTTATAAAACGGCACAGCCATATTTTTCGTGATATTTCGGGTAGTTCCCTTTTTGATATCCAGCATATTCCAGTTCTTATTTTCATAAAAAACCGCATACTTTCCACCGGGTGATAAATGCACTCCTTCTGATAATTTATTACCAATCAGCGTTCTACTTCCCGATTCTAAATCCACGTAATACCAATCCTTAAAAAAGCCTTCCCAGGTCATTTCCTTCATATATGGAACCTGTGAACTGCCTAACACCACCCGTGCATTATGGGCAATACTGACATCCGGCATTTCATGATCGGCCAGCTGAATCCATTCGTTTTTATTGAAATGATATACCGCTGTGTAAAGATGGTTTTTTGTGGATTTCCAGCTCACTTTTTCATTG
This sequence comes from Gracilimonas sp., assembly GCA_041689895.1. Lineage (GTDB taxonomy): Bacteria > Bacteroidota > Rhodothermia > Balneolales > Balneolaceae > Gracilimonas. Next base: position 5,005 of record JBDNFJ010000035.1, read on the forward strand.
GGCTTGATGCGTGGGTCATCGCCGTGCCAGATGTCTAAGCCTCTATCTTCCACAATATTTTCTATATCATATACATTTTCCTTTTCATCCTTCTGTGCAGTATTTTTGGAATCGATATTTGCCATTTCAGCATCCATAAAGCCAAAAAAAAGACGGTTTCCATCATGCGTGAATGTAAGATTATTATTGGAACGCAGCACAAACCCATCATTTCCTTCATCAGCATCTAACAAAGTAGTCAGGTTGTTTTCAATTGCGTTCCAAATATGTATAGATGCGTTACTTTCAACAAAAGATGTGTCGTAGGTAGCTTTGGTAAAAGCAAATTTTTGAAGATCGTGATCCCAAGTCAGATTCGCATAATATCCGTTTTCAATTGTGTCGATAGCGTTTGATTCTTTGTCGGAAAGATCAAAAATATAAGCACCGTTTTTAGTATTCGACGTATCTACCACAGAATAAGCCAGGTAATTTGAAAGGCTATCGAACGCCATCTCCCGAACAAAGGACAACTCAAAATTAACGCCAGATTTCAGGTTTCTCAGTATGACTTCCGTACCCAGTTTCTTGTTTTTAGATTTTAAGTCCTCCACCTCTTTGCTCTGATAATGTTGAATAGCCAGCCAGTTTCCATCCTCCGAAAAGATGAATGATTGTACGCTGTCAAAAGCTATTGAAGTCCCGTTATTTGTTGAAAGAAGTGACAGTCCTTGCTTAGGTTTATCTTTTTTGGTGTTTAACTGCTCCTCCAAAGGTGTTTTCCGAAAGGCACCTACCCACGCTCCATTTGGGGTGATTTTCGGTGATTTCCCCCTTTCAATAGAATAATTATTCCTGCCATTTATGCTTTTCACTTCCACCATGCCATTGCCACGATCGGGCCAGACTTCGTAAGCCATCCATTTCCCATTATCTGATAATGCGATGGAGCCAATATCTTCAAACTTCATTACGTCGTCAAAACTAACCACGCCTTGTGCCGTTGCGAAAGCCGGTACACATAGAATTATGAAGAGAAATAGGGATAATCGGTTTTTCAGTGAATGCATGATGTTTGTTTTGTTGAAATGATGTCTCAAATAAAGTGTATTCAGCTGTCAGATGAAATCTAAAGTTGGCTTATTTAGAAATATTTTACTTCATATGGGCTTAAAACCCGCAGGTTTACAAATTGCTGGCGAATAATTGCTATGAACTGCGAAATGAAATAAAAAAGGGTAAGGATGATAGCATCCATTACCCTATTAAATTCCAACTATTAAATGTGAATTATTTCCTAAACAGGTACGTCTTTGGATTTATATCCATTTCCGTACGGCTTGTTTGGAGTTTCGTTCATGAACTCATCCAGCGAGAATTCATCTACCTGAATGGCGTCGTTACGGGCAATTTCCGTTTCTTTCACCAGCTCGGCTTCTTCTTTGCTCAGCACGCCTTTTTCAACTGCAAGGTCTGCAATATCCAGATATGGCTTTTTGGGAAGCTCTCTGGCCTTGATGGCCTTGTATAATTTTTTAAAGGCGGGCCAGGCTTCTTCGTTCAATTTCATGACGTGCTCATAACGACCAATAGCAGATTCGGGATCTTTAGGAATGAACATTCCGCCCGTTACATGATCGCGATCTTCCCCACGCTTTTGCATAGCTTGAGCTACTTCATGTCCCAGCTTATCAGAAGGATAGGTTCCAATAGGATTCACGCGGCCCCATAAGCCTGCAAGTCGGAAAGCCCAGCTTAAACCCGGCACTTGGATTTCGCTCAATATGCCTTCAAAAGCCTGCTGAATTCTGAAGAAGCTGTAATCCATCGCCCATTCAAAATAAGGGCGATCTGCTTCCCTGCGACCTTCTGCTTCAAAACGACGAAGCGTACCGGTAGCCAGATACATATAACTCAGAATATCTGCATAACGACCGGCGATTTTTTCTTTCATTTTGAGAGCGCCGCCATATGAACCTAATGCGATATCAGTGTAGAAAGCAAAGGAGGCAGAAGCCCATGCCAGCTTTCTAAAATACTTAGCCGAAGGTCCACTTACCGGAGAAGACGCCAAACGTCCACGCGTGATGCTCAGCAAAAAGGCGCGCACTTTGTTAGTAGCAACGTGACCGATATGCTTCCAGAAGTTGTCATCAAAAGCTTTGGTGTCTTTATTCGTTAGCGCTTCAATTTCGTTATATGCATACGGATGACAGCGAATAGCACCTTGCCCAAATATCATAAGTGTTCGGGTAAGAATATTTGCTCCTTCTACCGTAATGGCAATCGGCATGGCCGTATAACTGCTCGCAAAGATATTTCGTGGGCCACGAGATATACCGGCTCCTCCGATAATATCCATGGAATCGTTTACGACTTCACGTCCTAACTCGGTGAAATTGTATTTGGCAATGGCCGTTACTACCGCCGGTTTTTGACCGCTATCTAAGCCACCGGTTGTAAATCTTCGAGCGCCTTCCATTAAATAAGTATAACCACCGATTCGGGCCATGGGCTCTTCAATTCCCTCAAATTTTCCAATGTTCAACCCAAATTGTTTTCGGATAGCAGTATATGAACCAATGGCGCGAACTGCCACTTTAGAACCACCCACACTTTGTGCCGGCAGAGAAATTCCTCGGCCAACTGCCAGTGATTCCATCAACATACGCCAGCCATTTCCAGCTCCTTCTCTTCCACCAATAATGGCATCAATAGGAACGATTACATCTTTCCCATTTACGGGACAGTTGTAGAATGGAATTCCCAATGGATCGTGTCGGCGACCAAGAACAACGCCTTCCGTATCAGAAGGAATAAGGGCACAGGTAATACCCCGATTTTCTTCATCACTCAGCAGGTGATCAGGATCCTTTAGGTTAAAAGCCAAACCAATTACCGTAGAAATTGCGGCCAGGGTAATGTATCGCTTATCGAAATGCATGCGAAGATATAGCTCGCCATCATCATCTTTAAATACCACACCTTCTGAATGCATCCCTCCCGCATCAGAGCCGGCATTTGGCTCAGTTAGTCCAAAACAAGGCATTTCTTGTCCGGTAGCCAGTCGCGGTAAATAATGATCTTTCTGCTCATCGGTACCATAGTGAAGCAATAACTCAGCAGGGCCCAGAGAGTTCGGCACCATCACGGTAGTGGCCAGAGGGCCACAACGAGAGGCCAATTTAGCCACAATTGCACTATGTGCCGTAGCCGAAAATTCGAGTCCCCCATATTTCTTAGGAATAATCAGCCCAAAGAATTTCTCCTTCCGCATGTATTCCCAAGCTTCATCGGTAAAGTCTTTTTGAACCATTACATCCCAGTCGTTAACCATTTCGCAAAGCGCTTCCACCGGCCCATCTAAATAGGCTTGTTCTTCTTGGGTTAACTCCGGATAAGGTTCATTCAAAATGCGCTTGAAATCAGGTTTGCCCGAAAAGAGTTCGCCTTCAACCCATACGTTTCCGGCTTCGATGGCCGTTTGTTCGGTTTGAGAAATTTTCGGAAGAAAATTCAGCACATCCAGCAATTTCATCATGGGGCCGCTCAATACCATTCTGCGAATCGGCTTCACGTTAAAGACCAACACCAATACAGTGAAAGTGATATACAGCCAGCTTGGAGCATCTAAGCCAATCAATCCAACATAGCCAGCTATCGACCATAGCCACAGCGGGGCGCCGGTATAGCCGAGAATGAGTAATATTAATACCGCCGAGCCAATTGAGGCCCATAACGGGACAGCACTGAAAAATCCGATTAAATCTATGAAAGCATCCATTTTAGTTTCCTCATTAAGTTAATTTCTGATCAGGCTCTTGGCCTATATCTTTAATGCACCGTTTTTTGTACTAAAAATCCTTGTATCACCAATTCAATAGAATCGTTGATGAATTTGGTTTGATTGATCCGGCGATCCAGCCTCTTGTTCAATACAACCGAAACAATGCCGTGTAATTGTGCCCAAATCGAATAGGCGGCTACCACGGGATCATCTACCTCCATCAGTCCTTCCGAAATACTGTCCATTATGGTTTGTACAAGCAGCTCGTAACAACGACGCGTTTTCCGAAACTTCTCTTTGGGATATCGAGCCATCGCATCTGAACGAATTTTATATATAATCTCATATTCTTCCGGATTCTGTATTCCAAATTCCACATAACGCTCGATGATGGTTTTAAAGCGTTCGATGTTATTAGTCTGCGGCAGCGCTTCCGCCTCAATAAACTGACTCAGATCTTCCACCGATTCCTCGATAAGAGTATGCAGCAGATGATCCTTATTCTCGAAGTAGAGATAGATACTGGTGGCCGTGACATTTGCCTGCTTGGCAATCTTCCTCATGGAAAGAGACCTATATCCTTCCTTAAACAACATGTGTCGGCTTATCTCTAAAATCTGATCTCGTAATGGTAATACTTCGCTCATTCTACGAATTTGGTTAACAGTGTTAACTACACCAATTTAACCATTCCAAAGGGAAAATCAAGCCGGGTTTTAAAGTTCTTTTTTTGGGGTGATGTCACAGCTTTTATCACACCACAGAATAGTGCTCTCTAATTTCCAAAAATCATCTTAGCTTAACCGGAATTTCAAAAATTTGATCTTTTTATCTTTCTCCAAATGCAGGCTCTCATAATAAGTAATGATGGAAAGCTCAGGATCATTCGGGCGATTTTTATGTACGTCGGGCTCATCGTCCAGCAGTTCCAAGCCTTCTTGTGCTATGATCTCCTTCGTGTATTCGTAGAGCACATCGCTGTCGGTTTTTAGATTGAGGATGGCTCCGGGCTTCATCACTTTTCGGTAGGTCTTTAAAAACTTGGGAGCTGTTAGACGTTTTCGCTCTTTCTTGAGATAGGGATCCGAAAATACAATCCAGGCTTCATCTACCTCATTTTTTCCAAAAAACTGGTCTAAGTGATCAATGAAACAGCGCAGATATCGAACATTATCCAGCCCTTTTTCCAGAGCTTCTGTAGCTCCCACATACATTCGATTGCCTTTAATATCTAACCCTACATAATTATTTTCGGGGTGAAGCTGAGCGAGCCCGACCGAATACTCTCCCTTTCCACAAGCCAGTTCTAACACAATGGGATTTTCATTCTGAAATATCTCTGCATTCCATGTTCCTTTGGGAGCCGGGTTGCCTTCATCAAATTCAGTATAAATGAGCGTATTATCGAGCTTGGGCAACTCTTCCATCCGCTTTTCTTTAATCTTCGGCATGAAGTAGGAAAGTTTTGAGTGTTGAGATAATTCCTAAATGGTAAACTAAGAAAGAGTTGGGAGTTTTGTTATTCGGGGCTGGTGGTTAATTTTCAACCAATCATCCGTCGCCGAATATTGGATCTTCTATAATCCACATATTTGAACTATTTTTTCAGGGAGAAAGGCGTTTAATCACCCATTCCTTGCCAACAAGTTCGTATTTAATTCGGTCATGGAGGCGACTTCTGCGGCCTTGCCAAAATTCAACTATTCCCGGTATTACCCGATATCCTCCCCACGTGTCAGGCAAAGGCACTTCTCCCTCAGGGTATTGAGCTTCCAGTTGCTTGAATTTATTTTCCAAGTAAGCCCGGTTTTCAACCACTTTACTTTGGTCGGAGGCCAACGCTCCCAGCTGACTTTTATAGGGCCGCTGTTTAAAATAAGCTTCACTTTCTGCCCGCGATAGTTTTTCAACCTTCCCATCAACACGCACCTGCCGCTCTAATCCCAACCAAAGAAAACAAAGGGAGACATTTGAATTTCCCGACATTTCCTCCCCTTTATTGCTGGCGTAATTGGTATAAAAGATAAAGCCGTCATCCTCTACACCTTTTAGCAAAACTACGCGAGCATGCGGTTTATGTTTGGCATCTACGGTGGCTAAAGTCATGGCGTTGGGTTCCGGAAGATGAGCCTCCAAAGCCTGATTCATCCATTTTTCAAACTGAATAAAAGGATTCTGATTCACAACCGATTCGTCCAGTGAATGTTTGGAATATTCTTCGCGAAGCTTTTGTAGCTGTTCTTTTTCCATCTATTTATCCAAAATAATCCGGAGTATTTCCGGGCTTCCATTTTATGTTGCAACCAATGCTGGGTATTTGTGTTTCGGGCACTTTCTGTCCACTAAGTACGGCATCTAAAGCATTGCTGAGATCTTTACCATCAATGGGTTCATCTTTGCCTGGACGGCTATCATCAAACTGCCCTCTATAAACTAACTTTTGTTGCTTATCAAAAACAAAAAAATCGGGCGTGCAGGCTGCTTTATAAGCTTTGGCTACCTCCTGAGTTTCATCATATAAATAAGGGAATGGATATACTTTTTCGGCCATTTTATCGGGATGGTCTTGCGGATATTTTTCAACATCGTTGGAATTGATGGCAATAAATGCAATTCCTCGGGCAATGTATTCTTTTGCAAGCTGTTTTAATTCCTCTTCGATGTGCAGCACGTACGGGCAGTGATTGCAAATAAACATCACTACTAAACCCCTGCTTTGTTTGGCATAATTTAGTGACAAATTTCCACCATGCACACTCTGCAAGAAGAAATCCGGCGCTTTGGTTCCTAATTTCAGCATGGTTGACGGGGTGGCGGACATAATACTCCTGAATTTTATCAATTATAGGTTTTAACTTCGATGCATGAATTCTTTTACTAAGATATTGAATGATCGTGACAAAACTTTGTTTGAAAAAGCACTGAAGTTCTACTTTTATACACGTCAACAAGATGTGCGTAAGCTTAATTCGGAACTACAGGATCGCTTTTCCTATGCTGGAAAAGTGGCTTACTCTCTGATTATCACTTTTATCAGGGAAGGTCGACTGAGACTGGAATACATGGATTTTCTGAATGAAGAACTAAAAACCATGCGAAGTCTGGAGGATACGGTTCTGGAACCACTTATGATTAAACCGCACGAAATTGATGAAATCGAGTTTTCTCAAACCATCACTTTAAAAGTGTTTGATGAGGATAGTAGAACAAACCTGCGCATTATCTACAATCCTGAAACAGCAGAAACCAGTTTAAGCCCGATTGAGTAAGTAAACTAAGATTCAATATTCCTCACACCATAAAAAAAGAGGCAATTTATACATTGCCCCTCTAAATGAGTTCATTCGAAAAAAGAATATTCTACAGCTTTTAATCTAAACCGAGTACTTCTACCCCTTGTTTAAAAGTGATATCAACCGGAATATTTTGGGCAGATAGCTTATCCAGAGAAGCTTGAAGCTGAGGACCCACTACGACGTATTTATGCACGAAATCATCAACTGCCTGATAATCACCATCACCTTGAAGCGTCAAGATTTTCTCGGATAATGCTGCCACGGCCTCATCAACCTTATCAAAATTGATGCGGTAGGTTTCCGTGTTCTCATCGTAACTGAAAGCATCCAATTCTTTGAAGTAGTTAAAACGTAGCAGGTTAGCACGGCCATGCGCATCGGCAGAACCAAAGCGAATAGAACGGAAGATACTTGCCAAAAACGTTACATCATCTTCTTTAGAACTTCCTTCTTCAATCATTCCTTTTTCGCGCAGCGAGTTCACCATATACAATCCCAGCACATCAGCTTTGCCTTCTTCTAATGCAGAGTAATGATTTTTTAGCGCTTCCCGGACGGTTCCATTACCTGTAATGGTATTTTTGATGCCCAAACCATGAGCGACTTCATGGAACATCGTATTCCCAAAAAAGGCATCAAAACTGATATACTGTCGCTGGTCTTTCGCTATCAACACATTGGCCACGGGGACCAGAATCTTGTCGTATTTAGCCCGCATGGAGTTTTTTAACTGCAAACGGCGCGTTCCTTTTTTGAGCTGTACCTGTTCATCATTGGGCAAGTTGATGGCAATGGTTTTGGAACCCGCATTGGCATCTCCCGCATAATAAACGGCATCATACGCATTCAGATCAGAGTCGGTGCCGGGCGTTTCCGTTTTATATTTGTCTGCCACGGGAAGTCCGCGCTGTAGTTCGGGTAATACTTTCGTGTATTTTGAAAGACGATCACTCCACTCTTTATCTTTAATCAGTACAAACGCCTCGTGCGCCGCTTTATATCCAAACAACTGATCTTCGTAATTTTCGATGGGGCCAATCACCAGTTCAAGGGTGTTATTCTTCATATTCATCCAGGTAAAGTCACTTTCCTGATAATCGTCGGTCAGTAAAGCTTCGGCTCTGAGCTTCAGGTATTTTTTGAATCCCGGATCTTCAGCCAGCTTGGCGGCTTCCTGAAGTTTAGCCGCTGCTTTTTCATGCTCGTCTTTAAACGCTACGTGATAAGGAATCGTAACCAGTTCGCCATCGTCATCGCGGCGAACTATGGTATATAAACTGCTTTTATCCTTTGAATCCCAAGCCTCAAATTCCTCTTCCGTCATATCGGCGGGATAGAAGTTTGCGCCGGCCGGCTTTTCCCCTATACCCTCAACAAAAGGCTTATTGTTGTTTATTCGATCCCACGGACCATAATTAATTTGCGCGAATTGCTGTTCTTTTGGGCTGAGATTAGCCATTAATTCTTCTTTGTTGCCATAAGCTTCCAACCAAAATGCTTTTTCCATTTCTTTGGACGCATCAATGAGTAGCGGAATTATTTTCTTTTGATTTTCGGTCAAATCCGAAACATCCGCTGTAAGCGTAAAGAGGGTGTATTGGGCTAAGCGATCGTCAATACTCATCCCTTCTTCTTTCTTGGTTGAACATGCTCCTAAAACAAGCAGCAGCATAAAAGCGGTTAGAAGTTGTATAGATGTTTTCATTCTATTGTTGAGGTTTTTGGTTTAAGAGTTCAGTTCTGAAATTTGGTAATGGTTTGATTCGTCTTTGAGAATGTCACGGGCTTTTAGTTCTGTAAGAATCAGCTCGGTTACCTCACTTTGAAAAGGAAATTCAAACCGGATATCGAGCACGTAGGCCTTCACTTTAAATTTGAGGATAAAGCGCCGATCATGTATTACATTTTCGGTAATAATACTAATTGGCTTGTTTAAAAACACGTATTTGGATGCTACTACGGCTTTGTAGGCAATCTTTTTTACTTCTTCCACCGGGCAATCAGCGGGTAGATAGATGTTGGTGATTACCTGACAATCGAGTGCGCCTGAGTTGGCATTAGATACCGCCGTACGAATTAATTCTCCATTAGGGATGGTAACCACTGAATCAGCCGGAGTTACAATGCGGCTCGAGCGTAACCCAATTTGCTGCACTTCACCATAATGTTCTTCAAACTGAATTTTATCACCCACTTGAAATGGGCGATCCAGAATCAGCATCACCCCACCAAATAAATTCTTCAATACATCCTGCGAAGCTAAACCCACCGCAATACCCACCGAAGCCATCACGGTGATGACGGTTGCATAGGGCGGCTGAATAACTCCCGCGATGGACACATATATAGCCATAATCCATAACACCACTCGAATAATCGGCACGGTTCTTTTTATGCGTAGCCGGTACTTGGACGTCCGTTCAGCAAAATTATCGAGTATCCGACCTATGAATGCTGTTATATAGTAGGTGGCTATAAAAAATAGAATGATGAATATCACTTTTGGCCAGGAAATCAGCTTGTCGATCTGGGAAAGGGCTTTTTCAGCACCTCCGCCTACCGAGGTTTTTTTGGGGAGCTGTGCTTCCAGCTTATGGGTGAGAGAATCGAGGCGAGCGAGCTTGGCGCTAATTAAAGAATCGGCTTTTTGCGCCAGCGTAGAATCTTTTTCTGCAGATTGCGCCAACGAATCCTGTTGGGCATAAATCGGACTCGAAAGGCTAATCACCGCAATGCCAATCAACAATAAAGTCCCTATTTTCCTAAAACTTTGCATGATGCTAATGTATGTAATTTGCTTCTTTCAAAACGCGTGCAACTTGACGGTATATCAGATGATTGAGCATGTAGCCTTGCTCCGAACGGTATATAATGGAGCGGGAATTTAGCCGGGAGACCATCAGCTTGCTTTCCGGCAGCGACAGATGCATAATCTGAGCCAGCTCCTCCGGCATTAGGGAATCGTGACGAATGAAAGCTGCCAAAGCAAATAGCTCTGTGCTTTCCAATTTATCAATTCGGCTTATGGAAGCAAAATCAAACGGCTTGATATAAAAGTACGTATCATCAAATTCCTGAATAGAACGGATCCAGAAGATCATGGCTATCGATGCATTCCCTTCAACCAGTTTAGCCATCTTCTCGAAGTATTTCACCTGCAAAAACTCCTGTGTTTTATCTTCGTCATCCATCACCTGGCGAAAAGTTCTGCTTTTTCGGGTAGTATCGTCCATAAGAAAGTTGAGCTGATATCCACTGGCCTTATGTCGTTTTAATATCAAGTCCTGTATTTGCTTGGCACTTAGTTTATCCGTTTCAGCAGTATGTGTGAAATAATCGCCGATTTTCATCACTTTATCCAGAAAAGACCAAGCATAACGGGTGCTGCTGGTCATCCAGAGTATTTCTTTATTGGTCTCGGAAATCAGATATACCATTTGCTCTATCGCTTCAAAACCCGAAATAGCTCGAATATAGCAGTGCTGAATGTTTTCGAGAATGACCACCACTCGTTTTCTTTTGCGGTGAATAGCGGCTATCACTTCTTCGATATCTGTGGTTTCCTCCAGCTTTAATGCCGAGCAAATCCGCTTTAAGAAATCATCCGCTAGCCAAATGGTCTCCGAAAAGTTGATTTCAATCACTTCTTGTTTAGCCCATATTTCCGTTTTTAGCCGTTCTATCAACAAGCTTTTTCCGCTCCCCTTTTCCCCAACTAATGCCAATGACGAAGGAAATTCGTGTTGCCAAAGCTCATCCCCTTTTTTAAAACGATCAAACTGCTCGGGCCGGCGGATATAAAAGTGGTCGTCCACCTCCTTGTCGAAATCAAAAAGGCGACGATAAATAAATGGAAGCCGTGCAATTTGCTCATCGGTCTCAGATAGAAAGGTTGCCAAATCGGTTTTATCTTCTTCGACCGCCTCCGTTTTATCAAAGCCCAAAAAGTGTTGTATCGTATGGAAGTAGGTTTTCAATTTCTTCCAGATAAATCGGGCAAAAAGCTCCCCTTTCTCCGAAAACCGGGCCCAAAGCGCCAGCGTTTTTGTCTTCCAGTCCACCGCCGTTTCACGTGCTTTGTACTCGGCGCCGGCTATGCGCACATCGCTTACATCCTGTTCTTCAAGTAAGGTAGCCAGCTTTGTAAAGGCCTCACGTTGCTTCTCGTTCAGTTTGTTAACGAGCTCCTGTTTGCGGTCTTCTATTTTCTGCTGATGTTCTTCCAGCTTAGCTTTAGCACGCTGAAGTCCTTCTCGCGCCACTTCAATCGGATCTTCCTCATCCGACTTCTGCACCTCGTCCGCAATCTCAAGATTGGTATGTATGATTTGTGCAATTTCCTGAAGTTCTTGGCTCACTTCCTGCAAAAACTGCTCGGCCTTAATTTCCTTCGGCTTGAAATTATTCGCCAAATGATTAGTCAAAACGCGCTGAACCAGCATCTGCCAATCTACTTTTTCAAATTCATAAACCGGAGGCAGTTGACCTAAGTCTAATTTCTCAACCAATACCGCTTTTTCCTGAATCTCTTTGGTCCAATCGGGGACAGCGGCGGTAAAACGTTCCAATTTTGTGCTCAATGTAGCTTGCTCCACATGCTCACGCAGCGGCTTCAAGAGCATGTCTTCCACAAAAGTGCTCATTTTCTGCTGATGCGCCGTGCTCAACTCTCGCACTTTTTGTATAGAATGGGCCTCTGAAACCACAAATACAGAAATGGCCTCTTCCAGACTTTCCAACAGCGTTTGCTGATGTTCGATGATATTGGCATCAAAGAATTGCTCAACTGCATGACTGAAACCAGATGTACGTTCTGAAGCTTGTTCGTATAGCTTTCTGAATTCCATGGTTAACAGCACCCTGTTAACCAGCGCATTTTGGAGGGTTTGCCAAGTGGAAGCATCATTACTCAATTTTTGAGACACCGCATCGGTTTTCTGCTGCAACCTGGTATCAGAATACTCCGAACCGGAGCGCTCGATGGTATCAGTTACCTGAACCGCCCTGTTTATTTCATTTGCAATCGCATCTATTTTAACTTGTAACTCACCAACGTAGGCTTTTTTAAGATGCACCACATATTCCGCTGCTTTTTCCAGAAAAACCATGATATCGTTATCACTCGGGGTATAATTAATCTCCCCTTGAGCAGCTGATTCCCCTTCTTTCGCATCAGTCTCTTGATGTTGTATCAGTCCGCTGGAATGAAGTAGCCAGGCGTCCGATTCCAGCAATAGCTCAGATTCTATTTTCTTGAGCTCATTCTTCCAGCCCAATAGCCAGGAATCTATATCGAACAAATAATAGCTAATGATATTTTTGAGCGGAATCTGTTGCTTCCATTCCGTCGCCTTTCGGGATTTTCTCTTGCTTATTTTTCGCAGACCGTTCCCCACAGTAACCCAACCGCTCTGAACAGTTCGTGCAGACCACTTAAAAATCTTCCCCACAACAATAGTCGGTGAATCGGTAGATGTACCCCTAAATCTTTCCTCCTGCTGAGGCAACGAGATTACGCCGGGCGTCTCATGCATCCTACCCTTTAGCTCTTGCAGCCATTTCGGTACATCCGTTTCTAAAGTCTTTTCTTCTTTATGCTGAAGGATTTCTGTCTCAAAACTCGCTGCCAACTCTCGTATGGCATTTTCAGGCTCTCCTTTTCGAACCTGTTCTGCCGCCTGCTGAATGATATCTGTGAGCCACAGCGTTTCCTGCTCTAATAAGCCCAGCATCTGATTTTGAGCATCTTTCAGCCAAACCTCATTCAGTTTTTCAGCAATTTGTTCCCTGGAAAATTTAGAGCTCATATATGTTTAAATAGATTTCTTACTGCCGTCGCCGTTTTCAGCTAACCCAATGTACGTTTATCAACCCAAAAGTATAATAAAAGAATAGTTTACGGAAGACTTTATCCTTTTTTCGGAACTCTTTCAATGGTATCAGGAATATCTTACATTAACGGCATCATCTATATAGGCACATGACTTACCGAAATAATAATCCTGGCAGAAAAAATGCGTAAATATTTTCGTTTACGATCGCTCTCATTATTTTTACTGTTACTTTTTCCTTTTGTGAATATTTCTGCCCAAACGCATTTGGAACGGGTTTCTAATACCGCGCGAAGCGATGGTCTGGGATATGTAGTTCGATATCACTTAACGGCACCGGTCGACTCATTTCAAATACTCCAGCCCGCCCCTGATCTCATTCAGATGGTTTTATACGATCAGAATATCGACACCACCGGATTGCTACTTCCCGAAGAAAGTGAAAAATTGAAGGAAGTACGTCTTTACAAGCTGGAATATGGCTATGGCGTGGACATTTACCTCGCGGATGATGCCTATTACAAAACCAATGCTTATCTCGATCAAAACGGACATGATATTTTAGTGGGATTAACGCTCTCCAATCAGCGCGAGGTTGAGCGCTATTCGCAGCATTTTTTGGCCCGTAATTGGCATCTTGAAATTGCTCCGGATGATGCCTTAGAAGTTGCCTCGCCCGAACCAACGTATTCCAGTGCTTCTTATAATGATGTGAAAGATAAACTTCGCTTCGATAAAATTGTGATAGACCCCGGACATGGTGGTTGGGATCCCGGCTCCATCGGCTATAAGGGCGTGAAAGAGAAAAACATCACCCTGGCTGTAGCAAAGAAATTGGGTGCTTATATTAATGAACACATGCCCGATGTAGATGTAGTTTATACCCGTACCGATGATACCTATCTCGGTCTTGCTGAGCTCGGGCATTTCGCCAACATTGCGGAAGGTGATTTGTACGTTTCCATTCACTGCAATTCCTACAAAAACCAGTATGTGCGCGGAGCCGAAGTTTATTTTTTAGGACTTCATAAAAGCGATGCCTCTTTTGAGGTGATGAAGCGCGAGAATAGCGTGTTTAAAAATGAGGTAGATGAGGATTTGTCAGAAGAAGACCTAATGGTATATGAGCTCGCACATACCGGCTACATTTCAACCAGTGAGAAGATTGCTTATATGATTGATGACCAGTTTAGAACCCGCGCTCAGCGAAAGTCACGTGGGGTAAAACAAGCAGGTTTCCAAGTGCTTTTTGAAGCCGCCATGCCCGCCGTGTTGGTCGAGCTGGGCTTTATCACCAATCCCGCCGAACAGCGATTTTTAACCAGCGATTATGGACAGAACATCATGGCTTCCGCCCTCTTCCGTGCCATTCGCGATTATAAAGTAGAATACGAAAAGAAACAGGCCTACAGCGCCACATCAAACTAACCCATGTCTAAACCTTTAGTAATTGGTGTAGCCGGGGGAAGCGGCTCAGGAAAAACCACGGTTGTAGATTATATCTGCAAAGAGTTTGAGAGTGATAATATCCTCCGCATCGAACACGATTCTTATTACCGTGAGCTTAAACATCTGCCTTTTGAGGAACGAGTAAAGCAGAATTTTGATCACCCGGCTTCACTGGAAACCGAACTCATGATTCGCCACATCAAAGCGCTGCTGAAAGGTTATCCGGTGGAAGTGCCCGTATACGATTATGAGGCACATACCCGAAAAGTCGAAACCATTACGGGAACTCCCTCTAAAGTTATTCTTATTGACGGCATCCTGATTTTTTCGGAGCCTGAGCTATTAGAACTCATGGACGTTAAAATTTTTGTGGATACCGATGATGATGTGCGCCTGCTTCGCCGCCTAAAACGCGATATCCAGGAACGGGGGCGAAGTATAGACAACGTGCTTGCCCAATACGAAAAATTTGTGCGCCCCATGCATCTGGAGTTTGTAGAACCAAGCAAGCGTTATGCCGATATCATCATTCCGCGTGGGGGCAAAAATAAAGTGGCCCTCGATATGGTTTATGCACTTATCCACGGCAAAATGAATGGATGATTGTTACCTCACTGCCGGCTAAAAGCCTCAAAAGACTGGCTTTATATATGCGTTGGAGAAAATATACTCAAGCACCGGTTGCAGGGTTTTTGCTTCTACAAACCCAGTCTCATTGACAATCAGATTCCTGCCTGCGCAGGAATGACGGGGAGGGGCATTTGAATATAGAACTGGGATAACCTTTGAGGTCTTCTTTCCCATCAGTACAATTTAGCACCAGTAATTTGAGACCTCCAAGGTTTCGAACAAAGCAGATTCTCACTCCTCTTCGGCCCAGGCTTCTGCATCCTCCAGTATTTCGGGGAAATCGATATCGGTGCCAGCTTCGTTTAGTGTGGCTTCAAAGTGAATCGGACCTTCTTCATCTCTACTAATTAACTTGGTGGCTAATTTATTGGTGATGTTTTGCTGGATCACCCGTTTCAGCGGTCGTGCACCATACACAGGATCGTATCCACGAGCGGCCAGCCAGTCTTTTACTTTATCCGAAATATCGAGCTTAACATGATTTTTACTCAGCATTTCGTGAACTCGTCGAAGCTGAATATCTACAATCGCCCGAATATGCGCTCTACCCAGCGGATGGAACACAATGGTATCATCTACGCGGTTTAAAAACTCGGGACGAATGGTTTGTTTCAACTGATCAATCAGCTTGTTTTGAAGCTCCGCATATTTCTCCTCATTCAGTTCTCCACCGGATTTTTCCATTTCGTTTGAAATCAGGTGTGACCCGATATTTGAAGTCATGATTATGATGGTATTTTTGAAATCTACCGTAACGCCTTTGTTATCCGTAAGGCGGCCTTCATCCAGCACCTGTAGCAAAACATTAAATACATCCGGATGAGCTTTTTCAATTTCATCTAACAAAATCACGGAATAAGGATGACGACGAGCGGCCTCGGTAAGTTGGCCACCTTCTTCATATCCCACATATCCCGGAGGTGCTCCAATCAAACGGCTCACGCTGTGTTTCTCCATGTATTCACTCATATCAATGCGAATCATAGAATGTTCATCATTGAATAAGAAATCAGCTAACGCTCGCGCCAGTTCGGTTTTACCCACACCGGTTGAGCCAAGAAAGAAAAACGAGCCGATGGGGCGCTGTTCATCCTGAAGTCCTGCCCTGGAACGCCGTACCGCATTTGAAACGGCCTCAATGGCTTTGTCCTGCCCAATAACGCGTTTGTGCAACTCATCTTCCAGCAAAAGCAGTTTATTGCGTTCACTTTGCAGCATCTTGCGAACCGGTATTCCGGTCCACCGTGCTACGATATCGGCAATGTCTTCGGCATCTACTTCTTCTTTCAACAGAGACTGATTTTCCTGCATTTCATCCAGTTTAACTTTGGATGCCTCTAAATCTGTCTCGAGGTTAGCGATAGTTCCGTATCGGAGTTCTGCTACTTTTTCGTAGTTTCCTTGGCGTTCTGCTTTATCAGCTTCGTTGCGAGAGGTTTCGATAGCTTGCTTCAATTCGCGTACTTTCTGGATGAGCCCACGCTCCTGTTCCCACTGTACACGCATAGACTTCCGTTCCTCTTCTAGGTCGGCAAGCTCTTTGTCAATGCCTTTTATTTTGGATTGATCTTTCTCACGTTTCAGTGCTTCGCGTTCAATTTCGAGCTGACGAATTTGACGTTCTAAAGCATCCAGTTCCTCAGGCAACGAATCAATTTGTAATCGTAAACGGGAAGCGGCTTCATCAATGAGGTCAATGGCTTTATCCGGCAGAAATCGATCTGCAATATATCGGTGCGATAATTCGGCGGCTGCAATAACGGCCGCATCGGTTATACGCACTCCATGATGTACTTCGTAACGCTCCTGCAAACCACGCAAAATGGAGACCGTATCTTCAACCGAAGGCTCGCCAACTACTACGGTTTGCAAGCGACGCGCAAGGGCTTTGTCTTTCTCTATATACTTGCGGTATTCATCTAAGGTTGTGGCACCAATGGCATGCAACTCACCCCGAGCTAATGCCGGTTTTAAAATATTAGCTGCATCCATTGCGCCTTCGGTAGCCCCGGCTCCCACCAAGGTGTGGATTTCATCAATAAAAAGAATGATCTCTCCATCTGAGTCCGCCACATCTTTTACGACGGCTTTCAGGCGTTCCTCAAACTCACCACGGAATTTAGTTCCCGCTACCAACGCGCCCATATCAAGTGACACAACTCGTTTGCTTTTGAGGCCCTCAGGCACATCACCCCGCACAATCCGTAGCGCCATTCCTTCGGCTATGGCCGTTTTACCTACACCCGGTTCCCCGATTAAAACGGGGTTATTTTTTGTACGCCGTGTCAAAATTTGCATCACTCTGCGAATCTCTTGATCTCGGCCAATTACCGGATCGAGCTTGTTTTTTTCTGCGAGCTCGTTCAAATCACGTGCATATTTTTTGAGTGCTCCATATCGGCTTTCCGCATTGGGATCGTCCACAGTTTGATTGCCCCGGACGTCTTTCAATACTTTAAGGATATTTTCTTTAGTAACCCCCTGATCTTTCAACAAGTTGGCTACTTCGCCTTTAATGCTTACCAGCCCGATTAGCACATGTTCTGAGCTGACGTATTCATCTCCCAGCTTGGTTCCTTCTTTTTGGGCAACATCAAATAACTCGTTACTGGTATTGGACAGATATTGCCCTGAAACCGAAGCTCCTTGAACTTTGGGAAGTCGTTCGAGCATGGTATCCACCACTTTTCCAAGTGCTGAAGTATTAGCTCCAAGCTTAGAAAGCAACGTGTTTACAATACTGTCGGCATCACTTAAAAATGCTTTTAAAATATGTGCAGGCTCCACCGCTTGATTGTTCCCGCTTTGGGCAAGCTCAATCGCTTTTTGGATGGCTTCCTGTGCTTTAAGTGTAAATTTATTCAAATTCATAATGGGTCTCCTATATTCTCTTTTTCTACTATTGTATATGACCAAAACCGTGCCTACTTATACACATTGCCATAATTGCAGAATGTTGTGATAACATGAATATGTAGTTTTCAATTACTATTCATATTTAGTACTCTTAAAAGGCTTTGAATAACAATTTTTTTTGCAAAGCTCTCTTTAGTTTTATTTAATTCAAAAACTTAACTCCATTATACTATGTCAACCTTAACTCGCTTTACCTTTTATATTATTTTTGGATGTGCAGGAATGCTATTTCTTCAATCCTGTGCTTCTACCGGCTATAGCTTGAGAGAACCTCATTACTATCAAAACTCCTATAATCAAGTGATTAAAGCTGTAGAAATGGTACTACCCCACGAGAATATGGTTATTACTAACGCCAAGCAGTTTGATAAAGACACTTATAAGTTTTATTTCTATAAGAAAAGTAATCGTATCAAGGAACAAGATTTTGAGGCAGGATACACTGCTGAGATAACGATTAAGAAAATAGCTCCTAAAAGAACTACCGTTAAAATTAAGGAAGAAAACACGCGCGCCTTAGTGAATGATCAATATCGCGAGCATCTTGCTAAAGATGTATTCAAAGCTTTAAAAGAGACCCTGATACTGGAAGAGAAAAACTCGGGTAAGTCTTAGAGTAGCCCCATAAAAAAACCCTGAACTGTTTCAGAGCTCAGGGTTTGGGTTTTTCGGGGTACAAATCTTATAAAAATGATTTCTCTAAATATACGAAATGTTCTATAATTATCTCGTAATATTTGGTAAATCTAATTAAATCTTAATTGGTTTTAGTTATCTGCTTTATAGGGTAAACAAAAAACCCTGGCCCGTGTCAGGGACCAAGGTTTGGGTTTTCGGGGTACAAAATGTTATTCTATTTAATACTTTAAAGTTCAAATGCCACATATTGTTTCAAACCATTTCTGAGTACGGTAAGTAACACCACTTCTCCGTCAAAATCTTCGAGTTCAGTATAAAAATCTTCGGCTGTATTTACTTTTTCACGCTGTACCTGAATAATAATATCATTACTTTGAAGTCCACGCTCAGAAGCATTACTTCCCTTTCTTAAGTTTACAACAACAACGCCCTCAGTATCGTTTTCGAGATTTAGCTGTCGTCGGGCATCGGAATTTAAGTCTCTCACGCTAAACCCAAGTCGTTCATCCAGGTCTTCTTTATTTTTCGGAGCAACGCTGGCAATTTTTCCTGCATCTCTTTTGCCTAAGGTTACATCAATATCCATATCTTTTTGATCACGAAGAATTCCCAAAGTTATTTTATCACCGGGTTTCAACGAAGCGATGCTTGTCCTAAAGCTATCCCAGCTACGAATTTCTTTCCCATTCAGGTTTATAACTACATCTTGTTCTTTTAAACCTGCCTTATCAGCAGGGCTGTCTTCTTCTACTTTCCCAACCATAATACCACGTACGTTATCCAGCCCAAGTGCGCGAGCCATCGTTTGATCTACCTCGCCGGCGGTATACATACCAAGATATCCCCTGGATACTTCCCCGTCTTCAATCAGATCGTTCATAACTCCTTTAGCCAGATTGATAGGAATGGCAAAGCCAATTCCATCATTTCCACCTGAACGTGATGCAATGGCCGAGTTAATTCCCACCAACTGGCCATTTATATCAATCAACGCCCCACCGGAATTTCCCGGATTAATTGCAGCATCTGTTTGAATATAA
>JBDNFJ010000036.1:0-14745 GCA_041689895.1 Gracilimonas sp.
AAACAAACTCAGAATATTTATAAAAGTTTCTCAACATCTAAATTTCACTATTGCTGCTAAAGAGCTGAGTCTTTCTCAACCCGCCGTTTCTAAAACCATTTCAAAGCTTGAGGAAGAGTACGGCACTACCCTTTTTGATAGAACCCGAAACTCCATTTCCTTAACCAATGATGGGAAGATATTCCTGGATTATGCCTATAAGATTACAGAGCTGTTCGATGAGTTAGAACATTCCTTTTTATTAGAACAATCCGATGCGACTACTGTGTTTGATATAGGATTAAGTACTACTATTTCGACCTACGTGATGCCGAAAGTACTGGCTAAAATTCAACGAAATTCGTCTCAAATTAAATTCAACATCACAAGTGGAAACACTAAAGAGATTGAACAGAAGATTTTAGATAAAGCATTGGATTATGGAGTTGTAGAAGGGAAATCATCCAATCAGCTATTAAGTTATTCCCCATTTATAAAAGACGAAATTGTTTTAGTAACAAGCTCCAGTAATCACGATGGTAAAAATGTGCTCTCAAAAAGGGAATTATCCAAAGTGCCGTATGTGAGTCGGGAATTGGGATCCGGAACACGACAAATAATCGAAAGCATCCTCAAACAGAATAACCTCGAAGCTTTGGATACCGTGATTACACTAAGCAGTACGGAAGCCATAGAGCAGTATTTGCAGTATTCAAATACTTATGCATTATTATCTATTCACGCGGTCACCGAAAAGCTGATGCAAAATAAGCTCAAAATTGTGGATGTAACAGAGCTCACCTTTCAGCGAAATTTTTACTTTGTTTGCAGAACAGGATACCAATCCCAAAAGATGGATTTGTTTACAAAACTGATAAAAGCAAACTATAACTATTAGTTATACTATATAGTAATTAAGAGTACTGAAAAGTTATTACCAGTTCGTACATTTGATCTTTCAAAACCAAGTGAAGTAGATAAGACAAATGAAAAGAACCAGTCAAATTACCGCTTTTGCTTTCATCATACTATTAGCGCTGTTAAATTATATATCCAGTCCTGTAGCGCTTATTTTAGGCTTTTTGTTCACTTTACTGTTAGGTAATCCATTTAAGGCCTATGCCGGAAAAGCTATTCAGATATTGCTAAAGTTATCAGTAATAGGACTCGGTTTCGGGATGTCATTAACAGAAACCATCAAAACCAGTAAAGAAGGTTTTTTACTCACAGCTTTATCCATTTTCTTGACGATTAGCCTTGGCTTATTTCTAATAAAGAAATTACAAATTGATAAGAAATTAGGATTCTTAATGACCTCCGGCACGGCCATTTGTGGAGGAAGTGCAATTGCAGCAATTTCTCCGGTCATTAAGGCTGACCACAAGATCATAAGTATTGCCATCGGTGTGGTGTTTTTACTGAATTCAATCGCCTTATTAATCTTTCCGGTTATTGGGCATATTTTAAATATGACTCAGGTGCAATTTGGTCTTTGGTGCGCCGTTGCCATTCATGATACCAGCTCGGTAGTTGGCGCCGCTCTCACCTATGGTGATACGGCATTGCAAGTTGCTACCACGGTAAAATTAGCGCGAACTTTATGGATTATCCCGCTGTCCTTTTTTGCCATGGTTCTTTTCAAATCAAAAAATCAGAAAATTAAAGTTCCTATTTTCATCTTAGGCTTTATTGCAGCCATGCTCCTCAACAGCTATCATATAATTCCACAGGATATCTCTTTACATATCGTTGATATTTCGAAACGACTGCTCGTTGTTACTTTATTCCTGGTTGGCACTACACTAACGGTTAAAGATTTAAGCAAAAGTGGAATTAAACCTATTGTCTTTTCTACTATTCTGTGGGTGTTTATAAGTATCTTTTCACTCACTTATATTTTATGGTTTTAATGAGGGCATTCTTTCATAATTATCGGGAAAATTCAATCCTATTATAAACGAGAAAAGTGGAATAAAGGTTAATTGAGCAATGCAACGATTCTGCAAAAAACACAAACACAGAAATAGACGTAATGAATAAAAGATTAATTAAGATTTTTCTTCGCCTTGCCATCTCATTTGCATTTTTATCTGCAGTAGCTGATAGATTTGGCTTTTGGGGAACTGATGTATCTGCTTGGGGAAATTGGGCCAATTTCGTAACCTACACGGGCGTGATTAATCCTTGGTTCCCTGATGTCACCATTCCATTTTTAGGAATAGTAGCCACGCTTGCGGAGATAGTTTTTGCGCTGTTCTTGTTAGTTGGATTCAAAACGGAACTGACAGCGAAATTGAGTGGACTCTTACTTCTCATTTTTGCCCTCTCCATGACCTTCTCCCTTGGTATAAAGGCCGCATTCGACTACTCTGTATTTAGTGCTTCGGCAGCCGCTTTTGCCTTAAGTTTGATAAGAGATAAGTATTTAGAATTGGATAATTTGTTGCTCAAGCCAAAACTGTAAGCAAAAAAATTAGAAGCAAATAGATGTGAAGTGTGGATGATTTTCTTCTGGCACCAACAACTATGCGCTAAGAATCTCCAAACTTTTTAATTTATCTTTTTCTAACTGTGCTATTAGGGCTTCCACCCCATCGAATTTAATTTCATCCCGAATACGCTCTATAAAGCGAACCTGGATTGTCTGCCCATATATCTCTTCGTTGAAATCAAATATGTGTACTTCCAGCGCTCTTTTCTGTCCATCAAAAGTTGGCCGGATTCCAATATTCATCATCCCGCCAAACCATTCCCCTGCAACTCGAACTTTAACCGTGTAAACCCCATTTTTAGGGATTACTTTATTCTCATGCTCAGGCTTCAAATTAGCCGTAGGAAACCCAATATCCCGACCGCGTTCGGCTCCATGCGTTACAATTCCATTTAAAAGATATAAGCGATTTAGGTATTGAGCCGCTTTTTTGACCTGCCCTTCTTCAGCCAGTATTTTTCGAATTACCGTGCTGCTTATGGTTACATCGCCCATTTCTTGTTTGGAAACCACATACGCATCAAAGTCCAATTCTTTACCAAGTCGTTCAATGGTTTCTATAGTTCCCTTTCGATCTCTCCCAAAATGATGATCATACCCGATCACAAATTCAGAAACCCCAATTTTTTCATAAACGATATCGCGAACAAATTCTTCGGAACTCAGTAGAGAGAAATCCCGATCAAAAGGAATCACCAGCAGGATATTGATGCCTAAATCTTCCAAGATTTCGACCCGTTCGTCCAGCGTTGTAAGCAGTTTAATGCCGCCTTTACCAGGGTTGATTATTTCTCTTGGGTGTGGGTCGAAAGAAACCACCACGCTGCGAGCATTTCGAGACTTGGCTTTTTGTGCTACGGTTTCCATTAAAGCACGGTGTCCCTGATGTACGCCATCAAATGTACCCACCGTTAAAACAGTATTGGGCTCTCGGATAATATCTTTCAGTTCAATTAACTCAGCCATATTTCCTTTAATCGATCTCCCAATTCATGGGGTGTTAGTGCCTCATCTACTGAAAAATGTCCAATAGCCGTTCGTTCCAATCCGCTCAAAAAAGCTTTTGATTCCAAGGCTTCACCTAAGTCTCGCGCTAAAGACCGAATATAAGTACCCTTACTGCAGGTAATACGTAGCGAAAGCTCCGGTGGCGCAAAGTCCAAAATCTCATGCTCGTGAAAGGTAACTTGTCGCGGAAAACGCACTACTTCCTCTCCTTTTCGGGCCAATTCGTATAATTTTTTGCCTCCATATTTTAAAGCAGAATACATGGGGGGAATTTGCTCGACGGTTCCTGTAAACTCCTTTTCCAACACCTCAGCGATTTTCTCTTTGGTGATGTGCTCCCAAGGCTTTTCTGAAGTTACATCTCCCTCGGCATCGTAGGTAGTAGTTTCTTTTCCAAAAGTGATGGTACCGGAATAAACTTTGGAAAGATCTTGAATCAGCGATATAGACTTGGTTGCTTTGCCACAGCATAGAATTAGCAATCCGGTAGCTAAAGGATCGAGTGTGCCAGCGTGTCCCACTTTTTTAACCCGAATTCGCTTCCGCAAAAACTTAACCACATCAAAGCTGGACCATTCTAACGGCTTGTTGAGTAAAAAAATACCACCGGCAGTTAAATCGGTATCTTTGGTAGGCAGATTATGCGCGCCATAAACGGGAATATCATCCAAAGGGAGTACTTTGGCCATTTATTCTTCGCTGGATGAGTCGGTATCAGGGCTTTCGCCGGGGATATCCACTTTTTTAAAAAGCTCCTCCATTTTATTCACATATTCGGCCGTATCGTCTTCGTAGAAATGCAGTTCGGGGATTTTACGAACCTGATTCTTTATTTTTGAAGCAAGTTTGTAACGAATTTCAGTAATGTGTTCATCAATAAACTCGTACACCGCTTTTTCATCTCGTCCGGGAGCAAGAACACTCAGATATACCTTTGCGATGGACAGATCGTCTGTCAAAATCACCTTTGTTACGGTTACAAAGGTACCGCTTGGCTGATACGATTTTTGGATAATGTTGCCAAGATCTTGTTTAACAACGGCTGCAAGTCGTTCTGGTCTGAAACCCATAGTTAGATACGTATAAAATTAGATTTCTACTTTAATCAACAACAATTAGCTCGCAGAATCTTCTAAGGTTCGCTTCTGCTCGGTTATCTTGTAGCTCTCTATTTGGTCACCTACTTTAATATCATTGTATCCCTGGATACTGATACCACATTCGTAGCCCGATGCTACTTCCTTCACGTCATCCTTAAAACGTTTCAAGGCACCAATTTCACCATCATAAATCACAACCCCATCACGAACCAGTCGAATCGGGTTATTTCGTTCAATCTTACCTTCGGTTACATAACAACCGGCAATGGTTCCCACTTTAGAAACTTTAAACGTTTCGCGGATTTCTACCACGCCCAGCATTTGCTCTTTCAGTTCAGGTGATAACAAGCCTTCCAGCGCATCATGAACTTCATCAACAGCATCGTAGATAACGCTAAAGAGACGAATGTCAATTTCCTCATCCTCGGCAAGTTTACGAGCTTGTGCCGTAGGCCGTACTTGGAATCCAATAATGATGGCATCTGAAGCAGAAGCAAGCAATACATCGGATTCAGAAATAGCACCGGCACCGGTATGAATAATATTTACGGAGACTTCGGCCGTTCCTAATTTCTGTAATGATCCGGAAAGAGCCTCGATGGACCCGTCTACATCAGCTTTAATAATGATGTTCAGTTCCGAAACTTCGCCAAGAGCCAATCGGCGTGAAATGTCGTCGAGCGTCATGTGCTTAGTTGTGCGCATGGCTTGCTCGCGACGAATTTGCATTCGCTCGCTGGCTACTTCTTTAGCGATTTTCTCATCCTCAGCCACAATCAACTTATCTCCGGCTTGTGGCATTTCATCAAAACCGGTAAGCTGAACCGGTACGGATGGCCCTGCTTCTTTAATGCGTCGGCCATGATCGTCTTCCATGGCTCGTACACGACCGAAACATGGGCCTGCAACAAATGCATCCCCTACTTTCAGCGTACCGCCCTGAACTAAGATGTTGGCTACAATACCTTTTCCTTTATCCAAGCGAGCCTCGAGTACCACACCGTCGGCACGGCGATCAGGATTGGCTGTTAATTCAAGTAATTCAGATTCAATCAATACCTTCTCGAGTAGGTCTTCAATTCCCATTCCGGTATGAGCCGAAACTTCAGAATACTGAACCTGCCCACCGTATTCTTCCACAATCACATCATGCTCAGAAAGCTGCTGCTTAATTCTATCAGGATTTACGCCTTCCTTATCCATCTTATTGATGGCAACAACCATCGGTACACCGGCTGCTTTGGCGTGATTAATCGCCTCAATAGTTTGAGGCATCACAGAGTCGTCTGCCGCAACCACCAGAACTACAATATCCGTTGCTTGTGCACCACGAGAACGCATAGCTGTAAAAGCTTCGTGACCAGGAGTATCCAAGAAAGTAATCTTATTATCGTTGTGAACAACCTCATAAGCACCTACGTGCTGGGTAATACCACCTGCTTCACTGGCTGCAACTTTCTCTTTACGGATAAAATCGAGTAGGGAAGTTTTACCGTGATCAACGTGTCCCATTACGGTAATAATAGGGGCGCGAGGGCCAAGATCTTCTTCTTCATCTTCAGGAATACTGAGTTCCTCACTCATTTCTTCTGCTTCAATGAATTTCACTTCTTTACCATATTCCTCAGCTACCAGTTCAATAGTACCGGCATCCAAACGCTGATTTATAGTAATCATCAAGCCGATAGACATACAAACTGAAATAATATCATTTACGCCTACATCCAGCAGATCGGCCAGTTCATTAGCCGTGATAAACTCGGTCGTTTCTACAACATCAGACTCGAGTTCCTGCATTTCCGCCTGCTTTTGCAGCTCTTCCTCACGCTCCTCTTTACGTTCGCGACGGCGTTTAGAGCGCTTACTACCCACGGTCTTAGAAGATTTCATCTTCTTCATGGTTTCGCGCATCATTTTATCTACATTCGTCTCATCAATCTCAGTTTTGCGCTTTCGCTTTTTCTGTGATGTTTTCTTAGTGCTGCTACTGCTACTTTTGCTGTCCGATTTGGTAGATTTATCATCGGGACGGTCTTTACGGCGCTTTCTCTTCTTACGTTTCTTGCGATCGGCTATATCGGAGGTAAAAGAGGCTTTTCCTAATACTTTAGTTCCTTTAAGTTTGCCGGCTGCACCACGAATTATTTCTTTACTTTCCTCTTCATCGCCTTCTTCTACATTTTCAGAATCAACTTCTTCATCATCCCCTTCTTCATCATTCGCTTCTTCTTCCCCCTCATCGTCCTCGCTTTCAGCTTTTTCTTTTGAGTCTGCCTTGGCTTCTTCCTCTTGTTTATTCTCGCTGCCGTCTTCTTCTTCTACTTTGTCCTTGTCTTCCGTTTTCTCTTCTTCCGTTTTAGCTGCTTTCTTTTCTTCTTTTTCTTTGGCTTTAGATTCTGGCTCGGGTTCTTCTTCTTTAACTTTTTCTTTCTTGGCGGCAGCCGGCTCTTCTTTGGCTTTTACTTCTTCTTTAGCGGGAGTCGGTTCTTCCTCTTTAGGAGCTGTTTCTTCCGACTTGGCCTTGTCATCGTCTTCGTCTTCAATTTCTTCTTCTGCATCTTCCCCTTCATTCTCTTCCGGCTCCAGAGGCTCTAAATCTAATGCATCCTTGTCTTCCGCTTTTTCCGCTTCCAGATCAGATGTTTCGTCTTCCGGCTCCAAATCTACGTCGTCTTCGATGGGTTCCAATACATTTTCGAGCGTAACGCTATCATTGCGCTGGTCCATCATCTGGCTTCGGCGAGATTCATACTCTTCACGAGATTTCTCATGATCTGCACTCTTAGCTTTATCCTCGCCATATACTCCATCCAGTGCCGAATACATTTCCGGGGTCACTTTGAAGTTTGGGCGATTAGCTACATCAAAGCCATTGTCATTTAACGTATCTACAATAGTTTGTGTAGAAACATTAAACTCGGATGCAACTTTAAATAATGGTTTAGGTCTTTTAGACGACATATATGGTATTTAAATGTGAGCTGGTTAAACTAAGAATTTTTGAGTGGAATTGCCGACTTAAGCCTCGTCCTCAAATTCGTAGGAAATCACACTCATGATTTTCTCAGCAAGCTCTGGATCTATTTCTTCGTTCGTTCTGCTAACTAGTTCTTCTGCGTTTAATTCTAATACGGCGCGTGCAGTATCGCACCCAATATCATGGAGCATCTGAATAACTTCTTCACCGAAATCGACCGTGAATTCATCGATATCGATATCATCTTCTTCTTCCACTTCACGATACACATCAATTTCAACTTCGGCTAATTTCGAGGCGAGCCGGATGTTAACTCCACCTTTACCGATGGCTTTAGAAACTTCATCGGCAGGCACCAACACGTTCGCTTGTTTAGCTTCCTCATTCAGTTCTACCTTTAATACTTGGGCAGGCTGAAGTGCACGCTTGATAAATTCGATTCTATCTGCAGTGAAATTGATTACGTCAATATTCTCGTTTTGCAACTCACGTACAATCGCGTGAATTCGGATACCCTTCATTCCTACACAAGCTCCTACAGGATCTACGCGCTCATCATGAGAAAGTACCGCTACTTTAGAGCGGTCGCCCGGTGCGCGTGCAATGCGCACTAATTCAATAATTCCATCAAACACTTCAGGAATCTCATTTTCAAACAAACGCTCAAGAAATAGTTCAGAGGTTCTGGAGATAATAACCGTGGGATTTCCATTGCGCATGTGCACGCCGGTTACAACCGCACGAATGGTATCTCCTTTGCGATAGCGATCTTTGTAAATCTGATCGCTTTTTGGAAGCAAGAGTTCTACCCCGTTGTGATTTACCAGAATATCTTTATTGTGGCGAACCTGGTACACATCGCCGAGGATAATTTCCCCCACACGATCGGTATAGTCTTCATAAATATTATCTTTCTCAATTTCGCGAATACGCTGTGCTAACTGCTGCCGTGCCATGGTAACTGCGCGACGACCAAAATCAGTAATTTGTATTTCCTGAGCTAATTCATCATACAATTCAGCATCAGGGTCTAAAACTTGAGCTTCTTCCAGCGTTACTTCTGCCACAGGATCTACCAATTCATCTGCTGGAACTACTTCTCGCACATGCAAAAGTTGGATTTCTCCCCTGTCAGCATTCAGGATAACCTGAAATGATTCGTCGGACTCATATTTTTTACGGATCATCGTTCGAAATACATCTTCCAATATGGAAAGAAGCATATCACGGTCAATGCCTTTTTCGTGTGCAATCTCGGCAAAGGAGGAGATAATCTGTTTGGATAATTCGTTCTGCATTAGCTTAGCTTAATTAAATTACAGGGATGATTTTAGTTTCAGCGATAGATTCAAAAGGGATTTTTGTTTCAGTCTCCTCTTTGTCGGTAATAGCAACAGTATGTTTGTGAACTCCGGTAATTACACCTTCAATTTTAGTGTACTCACCAGATTCCTTTTTAAATTTTATTTTAGCCACACGCCCTTCATTTTTCTTGTATTGGCGCTTATCACTTAACGGCCGGCTTAATCCTGGTGATGATACATTTAGAAAATATTTATTATCCAACAATTCGTGGGCTTCCATCAAAAAACCAAGTTCTTTGCTGATCTCAGAACAGTGGTCGATGTTTAAATTACCTTGTTCAGTGTCCAGCAAAACCCAAACCTCGGGCCGCCCACTTCCAGTCTTGAGTTCCACATCAACAATAAAAAGATTACGCTCACTTGCTAGTGGTTCGGCTAAATCCTTAATATTTTGTATGATATCTATATTCATTTCTATTAAATTCTGAAACAAAAAAAAGCGAGTGCCTTGCGACGCTCACTGCTTGCCAAAGGTAATTCTATTTCGCCTAAATTTCAATAACACAAACGCATTGAAGACAGATTCATTTTTTGGTTTATCCATTTTTGAGTTAATTTCGGGGTCTGTTTAAAACATACAGCTAAAAATTTGCTGCCTAATCTAAATTATTTATCGTACTTGTCCATGAAATCTTCCACACCTATTTGGCTCATCCTTATTTTATTCTCCTTTATATTAAATGCCTGTGAGAACAAGAAACCAACCCCTGATGCTGAGGTGAGAAATGGCAGGCAAATCACAATTACAGATACGGTTTCATTTTATCATGCAGATGGTTCCAAAATATCGAAGATAAATGTTGCCTTGGCTGATGATGCAGATGAACGAAATCAGGGACTGATGGACGTAAACAAGCTGGATTCAGACGCAGGTATGCTATTTATTTTTCCCGATGAAGCTCAACGAAATTTCTACATGGCTAATACGCCACTACCGCTTGACATAATTTTCGTAAGTGCCGACAGTACCATTGTTCGCATTCATCACAGCACGCCCCCCTTCAGCAATAAACAGCTCCCATCCGATCAGCCTGCAAAATTTGTGGTAGAAACTAACGGCGGCTATGCTATTTCACATGATATACAGGAAGGAATGAAAATCCGGTTTTGATGGTCTGCCCATTAAAATTGGGTTTCTGCTTGAAAGATTTATTACAACCAAATTTTAACTCCTGTTGCTTTTTGCAGATTATATTGGCTCAGTAAAATATTATAGGTACTGGTTACTTTACGAAACCGCGCCCGAGTTAGCGCCGTTTCTGCCGCCAGTAAATCATTGTTAGTAATTACTCCATTCTTGTACTTCACTTTAGCTAAGCGTAATTGTTCTTCAGCTTGATTAATTTGAAGATCAGCAGTTTCAAGCTTTTGCTCTTCGGTTTCAACATCGACCCGTGCTGAGGCTACTTCTGCTTCTATTTTACGCTGCATTTCTTTGGAAGCCGCATCTACTTCTTTGATGTTTGCTTTCATTTGCTGCAGCTTATATCGTTGTTTATATCCATCAAAAATAGGTACGCTAAGCTGTACGCCAACGCTAAAGTTACCTAACAATTCGTCCAACTCGGGCTGATACCCATTTTTAAATCCGGCTGTAGCCCCGGCCATCAAACTGGGATTATCTAAAGCTTCCTGAAGATCATAGGCTTGTAATAACTCCTTTTTCTTATGTTGAAGTGCGAGATAATCTGGACGAGCTAAAAAAGGCTTTTCAGATTTCAAATTTGATTCCAGTGACTTCTCCTCAAGCGTACCCGTTAGTTTTATGGGTTGATTTTCATCCCATCCAAATAAGCTACGGAGGCGAATAAGCATCTTTTTTTCTTGGCTTTCCAGATTTAGTTTCCTGTCTATTTCTTCTGCAATGCGCACTTTGATGGAAAGCACATCGTAATCCGTTGCCGCTCCGTTTTCAAGCTTTTTCTGAGCTATTCCCAAATCTTCATTTAATGTAAGCATCTGCTCATCCTCCACTTCCATGCTTTTTTGTAGATACAAGACGGAGTAAAACGTTTGCACGGTATAATAACTTAAGGTCCACTTTACAATTTCCTTTTGCTGCTGCGCCGATAGTGTTTTAGACTTAGCGAATGCTATGTTTGCCTTGGTTCTGCCAAAATCATAAATCATTTGTTGAGCCGTAAAATGCGCGTCGTAGTTGTTATGAGGTAATACCTCCAAGCTACCCCCATTAAATTCAATGGCTGAAACCGGTGCTACATAATGATATCCGGCATCTACACTTACCATAGGCAAATATGTGCTTTTCTTTTGATTTGCTTCCGCCTCAGCAGCTTCTATTTGAGCCTCAACCTTTTCGAGGGAAGGCTGATTGCTCAGTGTTAAATGTATGGCTTCCTGAAGGTCTATTTTATGCGGATGTATGGTTTGAGCTTCAGCTTGAGTTACCAATAATAGTCCTGATATGCCTAATACAATTGCTCTTATAAAGGTTAAAAATTTCATAATTAGGGGTGAATTTTGATTGAATTTCTGTTTATAAATCTCATAAAATTAATGCCGACTGACGGGTGCATCACCTCTGGCTTTACTTGTATTGGTAAAAAAGAGTAATGGAATGCAGATCACAAAAAAGATTCCGACAATCCAGAATGCATCGGTATAAGACATTAAATAGGTTTGTTTCATAATGGTGAAATCGAGGGCTTTATAGGCTTGCGCTTGGGCTTGCATAGGTGAAGATCCAGAAGCTGTAAAAGCATGGGTCAATTGATTGATATGCTGCCGTACAACCGGCTCATATTCCGATACATGCTGAACCAAATTAGATCGATGGAATGAATTCCGCCGATCGATAAAGGTTGCGATAAGAGCGACTCCAAAAGAGCCTCCCAACTGCCGAATCATATTGGTTAAGCCGGCACCCTGAGCGATGTCTTTTCCTTTCAGCCCAGATAATGCAATGGTT
Organism: Gracilimonas sp.; assembly: GCA_041689895.1. Classification (GTDB taxonomy): domain Bacteria; phylum Bacteroidota; class Rhodothermia; order Balneolales; family Balneolaceae; genus Gracilimonas. The sequence goes on from JBDNFJ010000036.1 coordinate 11,849, forward strand.
GTTAAAGGCACAAATAAGCACGCCATACCCACTCCCCGTATAATTAAGGGCCAGAAAAAATCCTGTTCACCGGATGCCAATGTTTGCCTCGAAAGCATCAACGAAAACGCAAAGAAGAGAAGCATTCCAAAAACAGCGATGTATTGTGGTGGCACTCTCTTTTTTAGGCTAATTCCAATAATGGGCATCATAATCATGGTGGCAATACCGCCGGGCAAAAATAGTAATCCGGTATCTAAAGCGGTAAAGCTCAATAAATTTTGAGTAAATACTGGAAATATGAAAACAGAGCTATATAACCCAAAACCGAGTATAAACACGAAAAATGATCCCAATGCCACATTCCGGTTTTTTAATACTCTAAGATCTACAATAGGGTTCTCCGTTGTTAATTCTCGGGCTACAAAACCTACCATGCCAATAACTGCAACAACCATTAGTACAATGATATAATTGGCAGCAAACCAGTCATCGGCTTCTCCCCGTTCTAACAACACTTGAAGAGCACCAATCCCGGCAATTAGCAGTGCAATTCCCCACCAATCTACCTTCTTGGTTTTATGTTCAAATTCGGGATTATCGATATAAACCATCGTCAGGAAAAAAGCCAATATCCCAACCGGAATATTAACGTAAAACACCCACGGCCAAGAATAATTATCGGTTAACCAACCGCCAATGGTTGGTCCAATAGTGGGTCCAACCACGGCTCCAAATCCAAATAATGCATTGGCTAACCCAAGTTCTTCCGGGGGATATGTTTCTACTAAAATAGATTGAGAAGTGGCTAATAAGGCGCCTCCCCCAATTCCTTGTATAATTCGAAATATGACAAGCTCCCAAATGCCTGTGGCTTGACCACACATCGCGGATGCAATCACAAATAGAAGGATGGAGCCTGCGAAATAATGCTTACGCCCAAAGCGTCCTGAAAACCAACCGGTCATGGGTACAACAATCACATTGGCTACCACATAACCCGTAACTACCCAGCTCACTTGGCTGAGAGTAGCTCCAAGATTTCCCATAATATCCGGCAAGGCCACATTAACAATGGTCGTATCGATGAGCTCTAATAAGGAAGCCGTAATAACCGTAAATGTGATTATGAACTTTCTAAAACCTTTCTCTGCCATTTAAATAATCACGTTTCTATATTTCATATTGAATGCTAATTTTTATCGAAGTTAGGTTTGAATGATTTGGTTTTTTCTATTTTCAAAAACAATAACAGAGGGATACAAATCAGGAAGAATAGACCTACCACCAAAAATGTGTCGTTGTAAGTCATGATCATTGATTGCTGCGTAACTATTCCGTCTATTGTTTTATAAGCCTGTTGAGTGGCAACAGATTCTGCTGATCCAGTTGACATAAACCCTTGGGTAAGTGACATAACGTATTGTTTGGTAGCGGTACTAAACTGATTGATATGTTCCACCAGATTAAACCGATGTAAGGCGCTTCTCCAGTCTATAAATATGGATACCAACGCTATGCCAAATGAGCCTCCAAGCTGCCGGGTCATACTTAGAAAGCCTGAACCTTCTGATAAATCGTGACCCTTTAGACCCGTTAATGCAATCGTGTTAAGGGGAACAGAAAGACATCCCAGGCCAATTCCACGTAAAATCAGAGGAAAGTAAAAATCATCGATACCTGAGCCTAAGGATAGGCTCGACATCTTCCATGTAAAAATGAAAAAGATGAAAAACCCAATCCCGGCTAACAACCGTGCAGAGAATTTTTTTCGGAGCAATAGCCCAACCACTGGCATCATCAACCCCGCGGTTAGCGCACCAGGTAATAATACAAGTCCCGTTTGCATGGCCGAATAATGCAGTAGATTTTGTAGATAAATAGGGAACACAAATACCGATGCATAGAGCCCAAATCCCAAAATAAATCCAAAGATAGAACCAAATGCTAAATTTCGGTGACGCAAAACTTTTAAATCTACCACGGGATCTTTTGCAGTCCACTCTCGCCATATAAATAAAATCACCCCAATAACTGCACTGGCTGTAAGTAAAATAATGTAGTTTGCATCAAACCAATTTTCTTGCGCCCCTTGTTGCAAAACCACCTGTAACGACCCGAAACCTACAATCAACAGCAAGATTCCTTGCCAATCAATTGTTTTAACCTTGCCCATTTGTTCTTCCACATTTTTAACGTTGGCCAGTGCCATAGTAAAAGCAACAATGCCAACGGGTATATTCACAAAGAAAATCCAAGGCCAGGAATAATTCGTTGTCAACCACCCTCCCAAGGTTGGCCCAATAGTTGGTCCTATAATTACTCCCATCCCGAAAAGAGCATTGGCTAAGCCAAGATCTTCAGGTGGAAAATTTTCTACCAAAATTACGCGGGAAGTTGGTAATAAACCTCCACCGCCAATTCCCTGAATAAACCTAAATAAAATCAGCTCCCAAATAGTATGTGCTTGTCCACATAATACCGAGGCAATTACAAATACGAGAATTGAACCTAAATAATATCGTTTTCTACCAAAAAATTTAAAAAGCCACCCCGTCATTGGAATAATAATCACGTTGGCGAATACGTACGAGGTAATTACCCAGCCAGCTTGTGAAAGATCGGCTCCCACGTTGCCCATGATATCAGGCAGAGCCACGTTGACGATAGAAGTATCTATCAGCTGCATCATGGAAGCCATGATTACCGTAATTGTGATGATGGTACGCCTGTAAACCGACGTGGACATTAACCCTCCGCTTAGCTAAGCTTATAAATTGTCGTAGTTAGTTTGATTTTTTTGGAGCTGTAACCGCTATGTCAGTTGCTTCGGCCTTTTGGTTCACATCAATGGAAGTAAGCACATTTAAGCCCAGAGGTATGGGATAGTTGGCACCTTCCCTTTGGGTGAATTTAAT
>JBDNFJ010000037.1:0-1799 GCA_041689895.1 Gracilimonas sp.
ACAGAAAATTATAGCAAGAACACCTACTCCTGTGTTAGAACCTGATTTAGATTTTGAACTGCACGGCGATGTTCCAAACGTAGTATTTCCAGAAGGAGCCGTTATTATTGATGGCGTGCTGCATGTGTATTATGGGGCAGCTGACCGTGCCATAGGCCATGCCCAGGTAGCCATGGATGAACTTATGCCCTGGCTGTTGAATCACAAAATAGTAACCGCGAATAAATAAAAGCCAACATCCATCAATATGCCTGAATTGAAAGAAGCAGAGCCCGTATATGAATCGTCTCCGGCACGGAGTATAGAGCTTAATCACCCCCTTACCATTAAACGCCTGCACCAGGGTACACCCGTGCTAACGCCAAAACGTGATAGTAGTTGGGAATCTAAAGTGGTATTAAATCCTGGCGTTGTTTTGGTGGAAGATATACATCTCCTTGAATCTATGATGAAAGTGTGGGGCCTAACTGATGAGCAGAAACATAAATTACGAGAGGTAGGCGGTGCCGCTGTAATGCTGTATCGGGCACAGGGTGAGGTTGAGCCTCAAAAAGGGTTAGCGCCGTCCTATATCGGATTAGCCGTATGTACTCCTAATCTCGATTTGGTGTGGAGAAGAGAACATCCGGTGATTTCTCCCAATGAGGCATTCCATAACATGGGTGTGGAGGATGGCAGATGCAGCTTTATTAACGGAATTTTCTATTTTCTATATACGGGATATTACCGGGATGAAACCGATGGCACCAACAAAGTTCATATTTGTTTAGCTACTACTGCCGATTTTATAAACTGGGATTTGAAAGGGCCACTGAAGGGAAATGTGAACCGAGTGGATAACAAGAATTCAGTTCTCTTTCCACATAAAATTAATGGTAAATGGACGATGCTTCACCGCCCTATGCAGGGACAAAACCCCAAAGCCATTCATTGGGCTACGGCTGAAACATTGAATGGATATTGGGAAAGTAAGGGCATTTTAATGGCCAGCTATAGGTACAAAGAATTTCAGCAATCTTGGATTGGAGCGGGCGGCCCTCCCTTGGCATTGGGAGATAACCGTTTTTTAGTGATTTATCACCAAGGACACTTTTTTCCAAACAATAACCGAGAATATGATATAGCGGCTTGCATTCTGGAATTTCCCGAGCCGGGAGTATGCAAAGTGGGTAAACGCATAGAGCCTTTGATGCAACCGACCGGTTCGGAAGAAATGCAGGGTGATGAGAATCTTGGCGTTGATAACGTACTGTTCACTTGTGCCAATTATGTTTATGAGGAAGATATCGTAATCCCTTATGCTGGAGCCGATAGCCGAATATTTGGTGCTAAACTTAACTTAAATGAATTGGTGCACGAACTTGAAAAGTGATTTTTATAAAGCATTGATAAGCACTTCAATCACAAAGTCTTGCATCTTCATTGGGTGCTTGTTATCCTTTTTCTCGTGTCCAAATTCTGTATTCGCCCAACAAGATTTCCAGACGACCAGAGATGCTTTAGAAATAGATTATAAGGGGGATGCTTCTATTGAAGTGGGGAGCCCCTATGTAGGGCTCGAGTTTCATCACAGTTCACCGTTGGCACAGCGAATTAGTTTTTATTATCCGGTTGCAAACAGCATAGATTTGAGCAATGATTACTGGACACGTGATCAGGATTTCTCCATGATGTTGGCATTAAAAGTAGGGGAAGGAGAACGGGAGCAGCTTGGCCTCGAGCCGTTTGAATATATTCTTACGCCTTATGATGTGCAGTTCTGGAAAGAAGAGGATAAAAAAAAAGTTAGTGTAAGCTAT
>JBDNFJ010000038.1:0-4884 GCA_041689895.1 Gracilimonas sp.
GAAGAGGAAGAGGAGCCGGAAAACGAACCGAAATCCAAAAAAGAAGAGTCCGATTCAGAAGAAGATGAGAAGGAAGAAAAAACGGTTGGGAAAAAGAAAGGGGCTGAGAAATAGCTATCAGTCGACAGCTATCAGCTCGTTATAAACTACTTCAGGATTTCCGGATAAGCATTCCATTTATTCGGGAAATGCCCCATTACTTTTTCCATGATTCTCTCTCCAAGTATCAATTTCCATGAAAAATGGAAAAAAGCTCCGTTCTAAATAGTATCAAAGCGAAGCTAAAACGTTTGGGAAAATAGCTGAAAGCTGTCCGCTGATGGCCGACAGCTTTCCCCAACTATTTCCAATGTTCTTGGGCGATGGCTTCTCGGCTTTCCAGCTCACCCAAATATCGTTCAGCATCAAGCGCCGCTCGGCATCCCGTTCCCGCTGCCGTAACTGCCTGTCGATACACGGCATCCATCGCATCACCACAAGCAAATAGACCGGCCACTTCTGTTTCGGTACTTTGACCTTTCGTTTGGATATAACCGACCTCATCCATCGTAACCATTCCTTTAAATAAGTCGGTATTTGGTTTGTGACCAATGGCTATAAAAACGCCGGTTACATCATCCAGCGTAGTGATTTTTTCTGTTTTTAGGTTTTTAACAGTAACCCCTTCCACTACCTTATCGCCCAGTACTTCGGACAGTTCACTATCCCACATAAATTCAATTTTATCGTTATTGAATGCACGGGCTTGCATGGCTTTAGATGCTCGGAGTTCATCTCTCCGGTGAATCACCGTTACTTTGCGAGCAAATTTGGTGAGAAAGGTGGCTTCTTCCATGGCAGTATCGCCACCACCCACAGTAATCACGTGCTCGTTTCGGAAAAAGGCACCATCGCAGGTTGCACAAGCCGACACACCTTTTCCTCTTAATTTCTGCTCACTTTCAAGATGAAGCCATTTGGCCGAGGCTCCGGTTGATGCAATAATGGCATCTGCAAATACCTCTGTTTTTTCATCAACGGTGATTTTATATGGACGTTTACTGAAATCGATATCCGTTACAAATCCATAGCGGCAGTCGGCTCCAAATCGGGTGGCTTGCTCTCGGAAGTCCTGCATCATTTTTGGCCCCATCACACCTTCCGGATAACCGGGAAAATTATCCACATCAGTGGTGGTCATCAGCTGTCCGCCAGGCTCGGGCCCTTCAAACACAATGGGATTTAAATCTGCTCTCGCTGCATATAAAGCGGCGGTTAATCCGGCGGGTCCACTTCCTGCAATTACTACCTTAAATGTTTTACCTGCAATGTCTTCCATAACTCACGATTTGTTTTATTAATTCTGAGTTATTATAAGGCTTTATCCAACAAAAATATCTCTCATATTATCTATCAATAGCATAGAGTGTACTTATTTCTGACTCCACCAAAGATTTTCATCACGCACAAGTGAAGCCACATTAACGCTCATTATTAGCCAAGCTCAAAAGGTAAGATGAAAAAAGCGCTCCCAAATTAGTTTGTAGTTATTATTCATTTCACTAAGTTATTTGCTGTAACTTTTTATAGGAGGAAATGACGTGATAGTTGGAGTTTTAAAGGAAACGCAAGAACACGAACGGCGGGTGGCACTTACGCCTGAAGTAACAGCACTGCTCATCAAAAATGAACTGGAAGTTTGGGTTGAAAAAGAAGCCGGACTTTCATCCAATTTTCTGGATAACCAATACGAGGAGGCCGGAGGGTCTATTGCGGCTTCTCGAAACGATGTTCTTCAGAAATCGGATGTGTTGCTCACTATTCAAACTCCTTCCGAAGAAGAGCTCAAGTCCATGAAGAAAGGGGCTATTTTAATTTGCTTCCTTTGGGCTTTACAGCATCCCGATTTAGTTGAAACGCTGAAGACTTTAGGTATTTCTGCTTTAGGCATGGATGCTGTTCCACGTATTTCCCGTGCTCAGAATATGGACGCACTTTCTTCCATGAGTTCTATTGCGGGATATAAATCGGCTTTAATTGCTGCCAACGAGCTGGATAAATACTTCCCCATGATGATGACCGCTGCCGGGACCATCCCTCCTTCCAAAGCCTTAATTTTGGGAGCCGGAGTAGCAGGACTACAAGCCATCGCAACGTGTAAAAGACTGGGAGCCGTCGTTGAAGCTTTTGACGTCCGCCCCGTGGTGAAAGAACAAGTGGAAAGTTTGGGAGCCAAATTTGTGGAAGTTCCCATTGAAGAAGAGAATACCGAAACCAAAGGCGGATATGCGAAAGAGTTATCCAAAGATAATCAGCAGCGCCAGCGGGAAGTGATTCATCAACATGCCAAGAAATCTGATATCATCATTACCACGGCATTAATTCCGGGGAGACCTGCCCCTTTGCTTATAACGAAGGAAATGGTGCAGGACATGGCACCCGGTTCCGTAGTAGTTGATTTAGCCGCTGAAAATGGTGGAAACTGCGAACTTACAGAAGCAGGTAAAACAGTGACAAAACATGACGTTAAGATTGTTGGGCCTATTAATTTACCCAGCCAGCTTTCGCATCATGCCAGCAAGTTGTATTCCAAAAATATGTATGCACTGCTTAACCTGCTGATTAAAGAAGGCACCGCCAATTTTGATTTTGACGACGAAATTATTCTCAATACCACTGTCACCCACCAGGGTGAAATTATCAGTCCCATGCTCAAAGATTCATGAATATTGAGCGGTCAGTAACGCCTCTTGAAGTGAATAAATATTTTAACTTAATCCAATATTTCTACCCTAACCCTTTAGATTAACCTATTGAACCGGCCGAGTTGAAGCTATTTATATTCAATAATTCTCGTTCAATATTCAATGACCCATCATTATGTCCGTCTTAATTTTCTCCTTATTTATCTTTGTTCTGGCCTGCTTTATTGGTTTTGAACTCATTGCTAAAGTTCCACCAACCTTGCATACGCCTTTGATGTCGGGGGCCAATGCCATCTCAGGTATTACTATTGTGGGAGCACTTATTGTAGCAGGTCACTCTGCGGTAGGCTCCCAAGCCACTCAAATTATCGGCTTTGTGGCCATTGTGTTTGCCACCATTAACGTAGTGGGTGGTTTCATGGTTACCGATCGCATGCTGGAAATGTTCAAGAAAAAAGAGGATGAATAATGTTGCCTACTATATCTAATTTCTTGCCAAGTTTACCGATCGATGCCATTCAAATAATTTACTTAGTAGCTGCCTTCTTTTTCATTCGAGGTATCAAGCTACTGAACAGTCCAGCCACTGCTCGCAAAGGAAATCAGCTTGCGGCTCTGGGAATGCTTATCGGTATTGTAGTTACCCTATTTGATCAGCAAATCGTTGATCTGGAATGGATTATCGCCGGAGTGTTAGTTGGGGGATTGGTTGGACTTATACTCGCTAAAAAAGTAGCCATGACGGCTATGCCCGAACTGGTGGCTGTGTTCAACGGTTTTGGAGGCGGAGCTTCAGCTCTGGTAGCTTGGGGAGAATTTTCCCGCTATGCCGACCCTACCTTAATGACAACCGACAGCCTGATTACTACCGGCCTTTCTGTTTTCATCGGTTCGCTTACTTTCACAGGAAGCTTCGTCGCCTTTGGTAAATTGAAAGGATTCATCTCAGGCAACGCTATCACTTTCCCTGGGTTGAATGTGATCAACATCGGCTCCATGATTGGCGTATTTGTTCTGGTTGGCTTTTTCACAGTTGATCCAACCAACCAAACTATATTTTGGATCATTTTGGGACTTTCTTTACTCATCGGGATTACTTCTGTGATTCCTATTGGTGGAGCTGATATGCCCGTGGTCATTTCCCTATTGAACTCTTATTCAGGGATTGCCGCAGCCATGGCCGGATTTGTTTTAGGCAACAGCTTACTCATTATTTCGGGAGCACTGGTTGGCGCAGCCGGACTCATCCTAACAAATGTTATGTGCAAAGCGATGAATCGGTCTCTTTTCAACGTGATATTTGGAACATTCGGAGGTGATTCAAGTCAATCCACCGGCGGTGATTCTGGCGACAAAACAGTGCGTGAAACCTCTGCCGAAGACCTTGCCATTCAGGTAGGATATGCTTCTAAAGTAATTATTGTACCGGGATATGGCTTAGCCGTTGCCCAGGCCCAACACGTACTTAAAGAGGTTGCCAGTAAACTGGAAAGTCGCGGCGTTCAGGTTAAATATGGCATTCATCCCGTTGCCGGCCGTATGCCCGGACACATGAACGTGTTGCTTGCAGAGGCCGATGTCCCTTACGACCAATTACTCGATATGGATCAAATCAACCCAGAATTTAAAACAACGGACGTAGTGCTGATTATTGGCGCAAATGACGTTGTAAATCCCGTAGCTAAAACTGAGCCCGGAAGTCCTATTTATGGCATGCCCGTTCTAAATGTGGAGGAAGCAAAACGGACCATCGTTTTAAAGAGGAGCTTGAGTCCCGGCTATGCAGGCATCGATAATCCATTATTCTATGCCGAAAATAACCAGATGTTTTTCGGGGATGCCAAGAAAAGTTTATCTGCATTAAATGAAGCGCTGAATGATATATAGAAGGTTTCACAAAACGAGGAGTTCTACCTCTCTACCGTTCATCCAAAACATGTACACCTAACTTTTTAGTTGGAATTGTTAGGGAGGAACGGTTTATATTTGCGGCCTTCATCTAAAGAATATCATCTCACACAATGAACATATTTAAACCATCCATTTTTTTACTACTTGGATTTTGTCTCGCTTTCGCTATTTCCGGTTGCAAAAAAAATGAAGCCTGCGATCAAGAACCCAGCCTTACCGTAAATCAGGATCAGTTAAAAACCGACATCCAAAAGATAGATGCCTACCTCGAGAAAAATGATATACAGGC
>JBDNFJ010000039.1:0-12750 GCA_041689895.1 Gracilimonas sp.
CACGGCCATCCTCCAAGAACAAGGTTATCAGGACCTCCGCATTGTACACCGGCTCGATGCCGTTACTTCGGGTCTGGCGTTGTTTGCACGGAATAAACAATTTGCCCAACAAGCCATGCACTGCTTCCGTGAGTTGAAGGTGAAAAAAACCTACTTCGCGCACGTATCAGGCTGCCCGGTAGAAAATGCCATAACTATAGATGCTCCCATTCGGCGTAAAAATGGATTTGTTTTTGAGAGTGAATTGGGATTACATCACGCCAAAAAAGCGGTGACTCATTTTGAGGTTATGGAACGGAGAAAGGATTCTGCCATTGTACAATGCAATCCCCAAACCGGACGTACGCATCAAATCCGGCTGCATTTAGAACAGTGGGGACATCCAATTATCGACGATCCAATTTATGGACTGAATGGCGACAAAAGCAGCAAACATGCTCAAAAAATAGGAATCAGTTTAATCAACGCCGGACTGGAAATAGAGGAGCTTGGGGTGAATTTTATGTTAAAGAACCCCGAATTCTGAATCCCAACTCCCAAGCTATCATCCTTTAAAAAATGCCTCGGCTATGCGGGCAAACTGCTTGGGCTTATCCAGAAAAGCATAATGACCGGCGTCTTCGATTATCACCAGCGCTGCATGTTTAATTCCTTTTTCGATACGTTGCGCCTGATATACCGGAGTTGAATCATCATTTCTTCCCCAAAGCAAAAGCACCTCGTGCGGAATATTCGGTAAGGTTGATTCCAAATGTTCGCTCACCGATTTCACAAAGGTTTCTCTCATCACACCCGAAAGCTTACTGTAATCGCTGGAGCCCAAGCTTTTCCAGAGGCTCGTGCTTCGTAACCAACTCAAGGTTTTTTTACGAAGGGATGTTGGCAAAATCATGAAGGGAGCTTTCAGCACTTTAGCCACGTATTTTTTGAGATAGAACTTCAGCGAGCGCTTGGGTTTCATCCCTGCCCCACCGGTAATTAATACTTTATCGAAGTGTGCCTTTCCGAAATCTCGTGCACATAATTTCAGAATGATACGGCCACCAAATGAGTGCACCAGAACATCCACTTTCTCTTCTCCTAACGATTGGATAAACGCCTGCACACAATCGGCATAATCATCAATACTCCAGGAGCGATTCGGTTCGGGCGAGTCTCCAAAGCCTGGAAGATCCAACACATAGCTGGTTCGCAAATGAGCCAGATTTTGAGCCATCGGCCGCATCACCCGTTTACTGCTTCCCCAGCCATGAAGAATAACCAGCGGTTTCCCCTCACCCAGAGTTTCATAAACAATGTCCTGTTGCTGATAGGTAAATGTGTGTGTTGAAGTCATGAGCTGAATTTTGCCAAACTTCTTATTTCCATGAATGGGAAACAAGCAGAGAATTTGACGAATGAAGTCGTCATTTTAAGGTATTCTTCCTAAAAGAACGAACGACCAAGAAGCACGCAAGTTCCTGTAAATTTCCTTGTTGAGTTTTTACGGTTCCTCACCCATATTACTCCCATGAAATTCAATAAGCTAAAACGTAAAGCCTTTTTCTGGATTGAAAAGCTTCAGATATCTAAAACCGAGCGGATTTCCATCACGCTGCTCTTGGCTTTGCTTGCTATTTTATTGCTGTCCAATCTGTTCCTCACTAAAACCTACACGAGCAGTCAGGATAAATACAAAGCCATCAACGAGCAGTTTGAGCTAAAAAGCGAGCAACTTCGTCAGCAGGAAAAGGAACTGGAACAAAAATATAATCCCAGCTTACCAGTTAATGTATCAAACGCGCCCGACCTTGATGTTAAGAAAGAAGAAACGGTTGCGGAACCAAAACCTGCGCCGGAGCCTTCTGCGAACGAGATCATTAATATCAACACGGCTACGCTTGCCCAGCTCCAGCAATTAAAGGGGATTGGCGCCGCATACGCACATCGCATTATTGATTATAGAGAAGCCAACAATGGTTTTGATTCCATCGATGAACTGGTTAATGTAAAGGGCATCGGAGAAAAACGGCTGGAAAACATCCGCCCATTCATCAAACTTGAGTGAATTAAAAAGAGATTAATACAAGGACTTCATGCCAAAAATACTTTGGGCAGATGACGAAATAGATCACCTGCAATCGCACATCATATTTTTAGAAAAGAAAGGATTTAAAATCACTCCGGTTACCAATGGGGATGATGCCGTGAGCCTGATTGCATCGGAGCCTTTCGACATTGTTTTTCTGGATGAACAAATGCCGGGCATGGGTGGAATAGAGACGCTGGAGAAGATAAAAGCTCTGCAACCTTCGCTACCTGTAGTCATGATTACCAAAAGTGAAGAAGAGTCGATTATGGAGGATGCCATCGGTGGCAAAATCTCCGACTATCTGATTAAACCGGTTAATCCCAACCAAATTCTACTTACCACTAAGCGTATTCTGGAGCGTGGACGCATACAAACAGAGAAATCTGCTCAAACCTATTTGCGCCAGTTTAATGAGCTTTCATCCCGCATTCATCCCGGCACCCACTGGAAAGAATGGATCGATATTTATAAAGAACTCACAAACTGGCAAATTGATCTCGGTGCGGGAGATGAAGGCTTAGTACAAGTGCTGGATGACCAATTTCATCAAGCCAATACGGTGTTTGGGCGATTTTTAGATCAAGAGTATAAAGGCTGGCTACATAAGGACGAAGCGCGTCCGTTGCTTTCGCCAGAAATATTTAAGAAGTACGTGAACCCACTGCTTTTAAAAGATAAGAAAGTGATGTTTTTTCTGATCGACTGCATGCGTTACGACCAATGGCTGGTGTTTGAGCCTTTTCTATCAAATTATTTTTCAATTGATACCGATTTCTACTACTCCATTTTACCTACGGCTACTCCTTACTCACGGAATGCTATTTTCTCGGGATTATATCCCTCCGATATTGAACGAATGTATCCCGAGCTTTGGCAACAAGGGCAGGATGAAACGTCGCTCAACCGGCACGAAGAAGAGTTATTAAAGCGGCAGTTAGAACGAGACGGAATTGACATTAATTTCAAATATGAGAAGATTCTACATGCGGATGCCGGACGAAGAGTGGCAGATAAAATTCAAAGTTATAGCCAAAGCAAGCTGGCGGCTTTTGTGTTCAATTTTGTGGATACGTTGGTTCATTCCCGATCCGATTCTGCCGTTATCAAAGAGCTGGCACCCGATATTTCTGCTTTCCGATCGGTGACCGAAGCCTGGTTCCAGCATTCTTCATTATTGCAGATGTTCAAAGGGCTGGCTAACGAAGACGTAACGCTCGTCATTACAACCGATCACGGCTCTGTGCGCGCCCTTCGAGATACTAAAGTATTTGGCGACAAAGATACAGCCACCAATCTCCGCTACAAATACGGTCGCAATCTGAAAGCCGATGAGCCCGATTCCGTTATCTTCATGGATGATCCAGCCGAATTCCGATTGCCAAAAGTAGGAGCGGTAAACAACTACATGATTGCCCGTGAAGATTATTATTTCGTGTATCCTACCAATTATCACAAATACCAAAACCGATATCGGGATACCTTTCAGCACGGAGGCGCCTCGCTGGAGGAAATGATTTTGCCCGTTGCCACTTTAACGCCAAAATAATACGGCCTGTATTGTCTTGTGTGATTTTCTTTGGGTGATATGGAGTTGGTGTATCCCACTTAATTATGCAGAAAGCGTTATCTTCTCTCTTTCCAACAATTCTGATCATGATTTCTGAAGTACATACAACAAGCACATCGGTAAATGAAACCATTCACATTGGGTATGAGTTTGGCAAGCAGCTGGCACCCGGCGATATTGTATGCCTGGGTGGAGATCTTGGCGCCGGTAAAACCCATTTTGTGAAAGGCGTAGCTTCTTATTTTGGAGTAAGCCCTGAAAAAGTGAGCTCACCTACCTATACCTTAATCCATGAATATTCCGGCGATATACCCATTTACCACTTTGATTGTTACCGGTTAAAAAGTGAGCAAGAAGCATTGGAAATTGGAACCGAAGAATACTTTTATGGCGAGGGCGTTTGCTTAATCGAATGGCCTCTAAAAATTAAAGCTTTGATTCCCGATGAAGCAATTTGGGTAGAAATTGCTCATCACTCAAACACTAAACGCATAATTCATATTCATCAGAAGCAGTAATACTGATGGCACGCTCAAATAAACGACAACTTTCGTACCGACTCGATCTTCTCCCTGTGATTTTGCCCTATCACCGACGGGCAAAAAATACGCTCCGTACGGGAGACTTAGTGTACTACGGTCCCAGTCCCGAATACTACGGCATTGGAGAAGTAGTAGAAACAGCCGAAAAAATTTGCATGGTTGATTTTCGTGGAACCGGCGAATTGGGCATCCATAAAGATGAAATGCTCGCCTCCTATCTCATCCCTATCCATAAGCTCAACCTGTCCGGTGTTTTGAAAACGCGATAAGAACCTCTTCTCAACGGCTAACTTGTTTCACTAACGTTTTAATTACATGTATCCGCTTCATAACTTGTCTCAAATATGTTTCGTATTTTTGAAACTCTATTTGCTTCAACCGTTAACATCTATAATTTTTTTACGTATGTCTATTTCTAATTCAGCTAATCAGATGATAAAGTGGGTTGCCTTTTTTATGATCATAGCACTTGCAACTCCCGCCTACGCCCAACACGATATGGCTATGAGTAACTCTCCACTTAACCAATCCGGTAACGAGATATTCGGAACCATTCAAGAAGTGATTCAAAAACTGGAAGCCAACCCAAATACGGACTGGTCGAAAGTTAACTTGGAGGCTTTGCGCCAACACCTGCTGGATATGAAAGCTTTTACAGAAGAAGTAGAAGTACTATCTAAAAAACCCATTAAAAATGGGGTGGAAGTTACGGTTCACCCCAAATCAGATAGAGCAGTTGGTGCACTTAAGAAGTTGTTTAAAATGCACCCAAACATGATTAAAAGTGAGAAGGGATGGACTATGGAAGCTCAGCAGGATGGAGAAAACTGGGTTATTACCTGCACAACCGAAAAAGCCGATGAAGTGGATAAAATCCGTGCATTAGGGTACATCGGGCTATTAGCTGAAGGTTCCCATCATCAACTCCACCATTGGATGGTTGCCACCGGACAAATGCACATGAATTAAAGATTTTACTCTTTTTCTTTTACCGGAAGTAGGCTATGCAATACATCATCGACGGCATTATAAACGGAATCATCAGCACTTCTGTACTTGAGTGGGTGGCCGTGGTTACCGGGATTGCCAGCGTGTGGTATTCGATGAAAGAAGATATTTTGGTTTACCCAACCGGCATTATCAGCGTGTTGATTTATGTGTATCTGACACTACAGGGCAAGCTTTATGCCGATATGGGCGTCAATTTCTATTACTTTGTAATGAGCGTGTATGGATGGTATTTCTGGTTACATCCCAAAAATAAAGACCGAGAGCAGGTTAAAGTCACCACAAATAATGCGCGTGAAAACCTGATAACCCTTGTCTTACTTTTCAGTTCATTCGGTATTTTATTCGGCGTGCTTACCTATTATACCGATAGCGATGTGCCTTTTTGGGATGCGTTAAACACCTGTTTTGCCATTGTGGGGATGTGGTTAATGGCCCGGAAGAAATTAGAAAACTGGATCGCTTGGATTCTCACCGACCTGCTCTCTATTCCACTTTATTTTTATAAAGGATATGTACTCACCAGTTTCCAGTTTCTCTTTTTCACGGCCTTAGCTTTTGCGGGATATGTGGCGTGGAAGAAGTCCCTGAAACAACAAGATGAAATGGATGAGAATTCTGCCTTAGCCTAATCTTTCATTCTTTCTGTAAAAACCACTAAATCTCCACGCTCAATTTCGATAGAAAATTTCGGCTTATCATTTTCATTGGATGAGCCATCTCGTTCTCCGTTTTCAAGTGTTTCTCCATTCAGCGCATATTTCAATCCTTGTGTAGTGATGCCCGTTACCATTCCCGAAAGTGGAAATAAGGATACAAAGCTACCCACCGGCAGCTCGGCCGTAAAATGAGATTGTACCAAAACAGCATGCAGCGAATCATCCTTAAACACCAGTTCCTTAAAAGCGGAATTAAAACGCTTGAGTACAGAAAGGTTTTTCAGGGAATGATCCATCCGGCGGCCAAACCCACCAAGCACGGTACACGTAACCGCATCTCGAGATAAGGCAAATGAAAGCGCTTTTTCCAGGTCGTTTGTTTCCTGATTGGGATCGTACACTATTTCAAAATTTATGGAATCCGGCTTCTCGAAACTATCCATATCGCCCACTACGGCCGTTGGCGTAATTCCATAGCGCAAAATCGTATTCCCGCCAGCATCTGCCCCAATGATGAGATCTGCCGCACGAAGTTCAGATTCAAGCAATTCCTTACTGGGGGGGAAACCGTTACTAACAATTACTGCATGCATTTGCTTTCTTTTTGGAGCTATTATTTCCTTCTAAAATAAATGGATTTCTGCCAATGTTCGCCTATTTTTGACACCAAGGAGATTTTATGTTCAAAAACTTTATATCAAAAATACTACAACACAAAAAAGTAGCCATTTTTTCGCATGTTCGTCCCGATGGCGACTGCCTGGGAGCGCAAGTGGCTTTATGCCTTTGGCTGCAAAAAAATGGAATAGAAGCTTCGGCTTATAACCAAGATTCCATTCCTGCAAACATAAGTTGGTTGCTCGATTACTTCCCCATCACGGTTCCCGATAAAAAAGCATTGAACCAATTTGATGCTTTTGTAATCGTGGATGGGAACGCATTGCATCGTTTTGGTGACGTGGCCGAATCACTATCAAAATTAGATGCACCCATTTATATGATCGACCATCACCCCGATCCTGACGTTATTTTTGAGGAATCGGTTTCTAAGGTGGGCGCCTCTTCTACTTGCGAGCTGATTTATCAGCTATACGCAGAATACGATGCGGATCAGATTGATGAACACGCAGCTAAAGCTATGTATGTAGGCATTGTAACCGACACCGGATCGTTCCAGTTCGACAGTGTGAAACCAGCCACTTTGCAAGCCGCAGCCGATTTGCTTGCGCGTGGAAATTTCACCCCGAATATTATTACTGAGCGGATTTACTCCTCCCGGCCCTTACGGCAGCTGAAGCTGTTAAGTCTTGCTTTGGATACTATTGAACTTCACGCCGATGGAAAAATTTCAACCATCGTTATTACCCAAGATATGCTTACAAAAACCGGATGCACCAGCGAAGACACCGAAGGCTTTGTGCAGTATCCATTGAGCGTGGAGGGCGTTATGGCCTGCGTGCTATTTCGGGAAGGTAGCGATGGCATTAAGTTGAGCCTGCGCTCGCAAAGTGATATCAACGTAAATAAATGGGCTCGTATGTTCGATGGAGGTGGCCATAAAAAAGCGGCCGGAGCTCGGCATCCAGGACCTATGAAGCAAGCCCTTGAAGAGGTGATTAAAGCCGGGAAAGAACAAATATAGTTCCCCTTCCAAGTTTTCATTATAATAACGCAGGCTTTGAGGAACTAAATGCCCTGCGGAATCCTCTAAAACTGAGAAATAGTATCTGAATAAAGAGCAGATGGACAAGAAGTACACTTTATTAATCATCGACGATGACACCCCCATGCACATCCTGCTAAATAAAATGCTGGAGGATGAGTATGAAATTTTATCTGCGAAATCGGCGCAAGAAGGAATCGATCTCCTTTCGCAACAGCCCATCCATTTTATCTTGACGGATATTCATATGCCGGGAATGTCGGGGCTGGAATTCTTAGAAGCACTGACACACGATGCGGGCCTCAAAAACATTCCTGTGCTCATTATGACCAGCTTGCCTTCGGTTGAAAAAGAGCAAAAAGCGTTGGGCCTTGGCGCGGCCGATTTTATCGATAAAGCACTTTTTAATACGGATAAAAAGGAACTACTACTTCGTATTCGCATGAAGATGGTGGTAAATGTGGATATACCGGAACTCCCTGAAGAGCTGCTACTCGATAAAAAGGAAATCACCAAAAAACTACTCTTTGACGTTTCCTCTGGAGATTTTGTAAGCACCACTCAAAAACTGTGCAAGCTATTGGGGCAAAAACTGGAAACAGACCATCTTTCCTTTTGGACCATCAGCGGAGAAAATGTGCAAATGCTGCTGGCTAATGGGGTACAACTGCCTCGCCGTTACGGGCCAAAGGAGCTGATGAAAGAAGACACTTTCCAACGGGTGCTGGAGCAAAAACGCCCCTATCTGGTGAATAATGTATTTAATTCTCCCAAAGGAATTCTCCCCCTCATGTCGAAAGAAGCAGGACTGCCTGCTGAGATCGGAATTCCTTTGTTTGCTCTTACCGAGAAGGAGCTCATCAAAAATAAAATGAAAATACCGCCAACAACTCCTTTATTCGGCTATGTGGTACTTAAGCGCAAAAAGATGTTTACCAGCAAAGAATATAAATTAACCTCTTTACTGCTGATGCATATTGGCACCATACTTTGGCGTTTGTATCGCAACCTATAATTTCAGACTGCATTATATTCTATCAGGCAATGGAATGCAGAAGCTTGCGTTAATAAGCCGCTTGATCTGAATCTCTCCAAATTATTTAATCCCAAGATTTAGCATATGCTCAGAATCGTCACAACTATACTACTGTTTCTCTCTTTACTTGCGGGTTGCTCCACAAACGACGAGCAACATAAAACCAACCTCACCTCTGTTGCACCGGCCGGTGATAAAAGCCAAATCGCCTCTCAGCAAAATAAAGACACTTCATCAAATGCCATTCACCCCACAATATCGGTTGATGATTCGCGGAGCAACGCCATTACCAATGCCGTAACCAAAGCAAGTCCCGCGGTCGTCAGTATAACAGTAACTGAATTGCAGCAGGGGTATTCCCGGGAATTTGACCCCTTCTTTTTTCGGTATTTTGATGTCCCTCTAAAACGAGAAGTAAAAAGCGTAGGCTCCGGCTTTATTATCAGTCCCGCCGGACTGGTGGTAACCAACGAACACGTAGCCAGTAAAAATTCAAAAACCATTGTTGTAGCTCTTTCTGATGGAACCAACTATGAGGCAGACTTGCTGGGTTCTGATGAGCTTGCCGATCTGTCGCTACTTAAGATAAAAGCTAAAAAAACAGATTTTCCCTACATCACATTTTCAAATTCCGACAATATCATGGTGGGCGAATGGACCATAGCTATGGGAAATCCTTTTGGGTTATTTGCTGACGGACAACCCTCGGTTACCGTTGGGGTGGTGAGTGCCAAAGCGCGAGACTTCCGACCTGACCCCCAAGATCCCCGCGTATATATTGGCATGATTCAAACGGATGCGGCCATTAATCGGGGCAATTCGGGCGGGCCGCTCATCAATAGCAATGGTGAGGTAATGGGCATAAATACCTTCATTTTTACGGGCGGTACAAGCACCGGCTTTGTAGGACTTGGTTTTGCTATACCCAGTAATCGGGTACAAAAGATTTTATCACAACTGAAAGAATCCGGCACCGTTTCGCTGGATTACGATCCGGGCATGAAGTTTCAACCGGTAACTCGGCAGCTCATTCTGAAAAACCCCGAAATCCCGCGTGTGCTTGGCTTATTTGTAACGGAAGTAAATAAAAACGGCCCTGCATATGCTTGTGGCATTATGCCGGGTGATGTAATCGTACAAATAGGAAAAGAGCGCGTAACCAGCGAAATGCACGCTTGGGCCCTGATGCGCGAATATGAGGAAGGAGATAACATGGATCTTCACCTCATCCGTAACAACAAACAGTACAAAACCAGCATGGAGTTGAGAAAGCGCGTTCAAGGAAGGTAGGTTTCTTCCGATTTAGCTGAGACAATCATAGCCAGCTTTTGGCATGAATATTATAATCGTGAAGAGGATTTTTTAATCAAATTGAGGCCTGAGGATTCTCCTGTACTCCAACTTTCCGTGATTTGATACTGCTTATAAATTTCAAAAAGAAGCGGAGTGATGGAGTCCACGTTAAAGCAGGTTAAAAAGAATCCCAATCAGAAGAGAGAACAGAAATTTAAATGAGGAAGTTGATTTCACCCAGCCCATCATTTTCTAACTTTCTCGAAGAGTACCTTATTAATATCTAAATCTTTTTTACCTTCTGTTCACTCACTCAAAAATTCATTTTTATGACCGAAGTAAAAGAACATCTTTCCTATCCGAAAGATAATATCAAAGTATTGCTACTCGAGGGCGTCCATTCTAAAGCCGAAGAGAATTTTAAAAACCATCACTTCACAAATATTGAAACCCAGGATGTAGCCTGGAGTGAAGAAGAGCTGCTCGCTAAAATCGAAGATGTGCATATCATCGGGGTTCGTTCCAAAACACAAATCACCGAAAGAATCCTGGCTCATGCCCCAAAACTCAAAGCCATCGGCTGTTTTTGCATTGGCACCAATCAGGTAGATCTTGAGGCGGCCATGAGAGCCGGCGTCACCGTTTTTA
Source organism: Gracilimonas sp. (assembly GCA_041689895.1). GTDB lineage: Bacteria > Bacteroidota > Rhodothermia > Balneolales > Balneolaceae > Gracilimonas. The sequence continues at coordinate 10,488 of JBDNFJ010000039.1, forward strand.
ACTCTCCCTATTCCAACACGCGTTCGGTAGCTGAGCTGGTGATTGCCGAATCTATTATGTTGAAACGGCGCATCCCGCTGAGAGATAAAAAAGCGCATAACGGCGTTTGGCTAAAGGACGCTACAGAAAGCTATGAAGTACGTGGTAAAAAAATAGGCATTGTTGGATATGGCCATATTGGTTCACAAGTTTCTGTACTTGCAGAAAACATGGGCTTTGATGTCCTCTACTACGATAATGAGCCCAAATTGCCCATGGGAAATGCCACCAGAATAGAAACGTTGGATGAACTTTTAAGCCAGTCGGACATCGTAACCTTGCACGTTCCTGCAACGCCCGGAACCCAAATGATGATGGATAAGGAAAAGATTCATCAAATGAAAAAAGGAAGCATTCTTTTGAATCTCTCGCGGGGCTCCGTAGTAGATATTAAAGCACTGAAAGAAGCACTGGAATCCGGCCAAATTGCCGGAGCCGGTATTGATGTTTTTCCGATAGAACCGGAATCGAAGGGAGATGCTTTTATCACGGAATTGCAGAACTTGCCCAACGTTATTCTCACCCCACATATCGGTGGTTCTACGCTGGAGGCCCAATATAATATTGGGCAAGATGTTTCGCTTAAACTCATCAACTATATCGACGATGGCACCACAGTTGGCTCTCATTCCGTGCCGCCGCTGAATTTACCCAAGCAGGAAAATGCGTATCGTATTTTGCATATTCACGAGAATAAACCCGGCATACTATCCGAAATTAACCAAAAGCTCTCCGATCTAAATATCAATATCCTGGCCCAGTATCTGAAAACCAACGAACATATTGGCTATGTGGTGTTGGATGTGGATAAGCACTGCGATGAGCACCTGCTGAATGAAATCGGCAAGGTAAAACACACCATCAGCACCCGTATTCTTTATTGATTTGAATGGAGGTTGATTCCCAGATGAAGCTTCAAAATCGGTTGTTCTAATTTCGGCAGATTTGGCTCTATCTTGACCATTACCTGGAAGCCTGACGTACCAACTGCTTAAAGATATTACGCTGGCGAGCTATTTGTATCAGATATTCGGGATGCCATTGCACCCCAATCACAAATGGAAAACCGGTGTGTTCTATGGCCTGCGTAATGCCGGTGTTAAGTTCCTCGGCGGCCACTTGCATCCCCTCACCCGGTTTGTGAATAGCCTGATGATGTAACGCATTCACATTACAAATATCGGTTTGAAGCAACTCACACAGTTTGGTATGATCTTTTATGGTGATTCTTTTCTTGGGAAAAATGGAAGATATTTGTGCTTTTTCACCATAAAAATTCTGTACATCCTGATATAGCGTTCCTTTGAAATGCACGTTCATCAGCTGCATTCCTCGGCAAATTCCAAGTACCGGCATCGTCCGTTCTATGGCTTCCGACAGTAGCTGCAATTCCAGCTGATCTCTTTCTAAATCAATGGGTGATTTTTTGGTATGCTGGAAATAGCGCACTATCCAGTAAATAGGGAAAAATATAAGAGACAGAATCCACTCAAATACGGTGCGGCTATTTTTGGCAAGTAGGGCTTTTTTAATACGCTGCTGCCCATATTTCATGGGTTCAACATCGGCGCCACCGCCAATAATCAAACCATCTATTTGATCAATTCCCACCTGTTTTTCCGGATTGATCCTCAGCGGTTTTCCACCTGCTAAAATTATCGAAAAAGCGGTAAATATCCATGCTCCTGTCCCGCCTTCGGTTGGTCCTGTAATCCCAATAATTGGTTGACTACCGTACATTTTGTACCCATCGATCCATTAACCGTATCCATTTCTTTTTAACACTGAACATTGTTTTCTCATCAAAGTTTAAAAAAGCACGCGCGTATTGTTCTAACGCTTTGGGGTCTGCCGCCAACTTTTCTACCAACCACCAACGGTTCCATTCTTGCGCCAGCAACCATTTCTCATTTTCAATTGAACAATTGGGCAAGCGATAATGAAAGGTGGGACGCGCCGAAGTCAGCCCTTCTTTCAAAAGCTCATTCGTCAAATCCTCCTCCATAAACTTAAACACCGGAAGCATATCCAACGGACGATTACGGGAGTTCTTAAACTTAAAATAATCACGTATCAAGGTTTCGATATCCGGCTGATAGTTTTCCCTAAGAATAAATCGGGTGTAATCCATCCCATATTCATTGATATACGGCGTAATTTTTCTGCTGAGATCAATCTCTGCATCTTCCCTGATCCAAGCGTCCAGCATTATATAAGCCTTTAG
>JBDNFJ010000040.1:0-3376 GCA_041689895.1 Gracilimonas sp.
TGGCTATTTGCGCATTTAATGCGTTTAAAATAGCGGTGCTTAAGCTATCGAGCTTAATGGTCGAATATAGTTCAACATCGTTATTCATGGGCGTTTTTTGCATTACTTATGTTATCGATGTTTCTCATAGCTACTTAACTTACCCAATTTATAATCCGAGCAAATGACGCAAAAAGCCTATTTTTAAAAATAGGTGCATAAGCGTAGGGGGCGTTATTTTCCCTTAGGTAAAATTACTTACAAGTACAGGCTGAGCAATCCATTTGCAAGAGCTTATCAACTATTGAAATAATCTCTTTCTCGGATGGGGTAGCAGGAAGAAATGCATGAGCTCCGGCATCAATCAGAGGTTGAACCAACGTACTCTTCTTGTAAGGATTGATGACTAAGATACAGGCCTTGGGAAAAATCTGATGTAATTTTTGAATATTTTCTGGAGCGTTTCCCATGCCTGAGCAGGTATTAATATCAAATATAATAAGATGCGGGCTAGTGATTTGAGGCAATTCGAGCTTTGGTAAGAACTCAGTGGGGTTTAGGAAAATGATATTTACCACATACGCCGATTCAATGACCTCCGAAATAAAATCATTGGTGTAATTCTGGCTTCCTATATAGATAATATTATACTCAGGCATGGTAGGTCTAACTCAAAGTATTTGCTTGAAATGTAATTGAATCAGAGGGTGGGCGAAATTAGTGTTAACACTTAATTTTCAATAAATAAAAATAGGTGGAAATACCTACGTGTTAAATGAGAAGCGTGATGGGTTAACATAAAACGCTAACATGTTTTAGATAAGACGAGCAAATCAGTCGCCGTTATCAAAAACCTTGTTTTGAATGGCATATTTAACGAGGCCGGCGGTGTTCTTAGTTCCCGTTTTTTGAAGTAAGTTTCTACGGTGGGCATCTACTGTACGGACACTAATAAATAATTTCTCTGCTATTTCTTGATTGGTAAGTTCGTTTAGAATGAGCTTTAAGATTTCCAGCTCTCGTTCGGTAATATGAATATTGTCATCGCTTTTAGCCTTCGCCACATCCGGGGAAATCAGTTTTTGGAGAATAGCTTGCGTGGCATCGTCACTGAAGTAGTGTTGGCCATCTATAATGGTTTTAATGGCGCTAATCAATTCCTCTCGTCCCGAACTTTTTAGGATATAGCCGGAGGCTCCAGCTTTAATCATTTTACGAATGTGTTGATCTTCGCTGAGCATGGTAAGGGCAAGAATCTTAATATCAGGAGGGTTCTTTTTGATGAGCCTAGTAGCTTCAATGCCATCCATTTTAGGCATGGTGATGTCCATAATCATCAAATCTAGCTCTTTCGCATTACAAAGCTCTATCGCTTTTTCTCCATTTTCAGCTTTGCCGGCAATTTCAAATCCAGGTTCGTCTTCTAAAAGAATTTTGATACCATCCCGCACTATTTGGTGATCATCTGCTATACCGATCAGTATATTAGCCATAGGAAAAATTATTTTTGTAAAGGAACCACTATGTTTAAGAATGTACCATCATTCGGTTTACTATCAAACTCAAGAACCCCTCCTAACGCGCCTACACGCGTGTTGATAGTTTGTAAGCCCAGGCCCGGATCAAAATCTTTCGAATTAGAATCAAAACCAATGCCGTTATCATCAATCGTCAGCATCAAGTCAAGCCCATCTTTAATCAGCTGAATATTTATTTGGGATGCTTGGGAATGTTTTATAGCATTTGAGAGTCCCTCCTGCGCAACACGGTAGAGATTAAACTCAACCTCCTGAGGCAATTTCATATTATTCAAATTTTGAAAATAATTGATGGAGATATGAGTATTGGAGCTGTAATTATCTACTAAAGATTCGATGGCCAGAGCCAGCCCATAATCATCTACCACCCGCGGCAATAAATTACGGGATATCTGAACCGTCTCATTCACCGCATTTTTTAACAGGTTTAATCCTTTTTTAAATTGATCTTGCCTGCGTTGACTAAGTTTACCCAGCTCATCTTTTACGGCATCAAGATTCATATTTGCAGCTGCAAGATATTGCCCCAAGCCGTCATGGAGCTCCCGGGCAATACGGGCTCGTTCTTTGTTCTCGCCTTCTACCAGCGAAGCTAAAACCATTTCTTCTGCCTTTTTCTGCTCAGTGATATCATTCACCAAAACCAGCCGGTATTCTTGTCCAAAATAGTTAATAGCGGCGCCTGATATTCTTACATATATTATTTCACCCGATCGTTTTAAGTGGCGTGATTCTTCATATTTAGAAAGCTTGGTTTTGCGGCCTTGTTCAATGATTCGTTTTGCTTCCTCATGGTCTTCTTTTGGCCGGATGTCTAGCACGGTTTTTTCATAAAACTCTTTTCGGGGATAGCCATAATGCCTTACCGCCGCATCATTCACTTCAATAATTTGCAGGTTATCCGGGTTATAAATAAGCATGGGTTGTGGGCTTTTTTGAAACAGAAGCCGATAATTATGTTCAGACTCAGTGAGCCTTTTCTCGGCTTCAACCTGGGCGGTAACATCTACTACGGTCGAAATCATTAGATTTTGCTGGTAGATGGGGATGTTTTTGGCGTTGACGATGCGCTCTTCTCCCGTTGCGGTCGTAATCCTGACATGGTTCCACTGCATGCGTTTTGGCTTACCGGAAGCAATATCCGTATTAACCATTTCCATGATTCGTTTCCGATAGGTTTCGTCAGGATATACGTGCAAGAAAAAGTCATCGATATTTTTGATTACATCGGCGTTCCAACCATAGATTTCAATAAATTTCTTATTCATAAGCGTGGCCTCACCCGTGTCGATGTGATTTGCGGAAACACCAATAGGCAAATGTTCGATGGTATTTTGGAACAGGTTTTTCCGTTCTTCAATAGCCTGTTCATACTCTTTAAGCTGAGTTATATCCTGTAAAATGGTGATCCATAAATCTGGATTTCCTTGGTTATCAGAAATAACCTCGCCAAGCACCCGAACATACATCATTTCGTTTGTGGCTTTTTGAAATCGAACTACCTGATTCAACTCCCCGCTTTCTAAAGCATTCTCTCTGGCTTTAAAATATCCTTCCTTATCATCGGGATGTATGTGATCCAATAATAAATCAACGCTTGGTTCCGTGGTAGCCCTGTTAAAATTACCTATTTCATAAATATTATCTGACCATGTAATCTCTCCGGTTTTTAGGTTCCTTTCAACGTGTCCAATTTTTCCAACCTTTTCTGCCCGCTCAAATCTAAAAATTAGAAAAACGTAGAAATTGTTGTTCTAAACGTATACAATGATCCATCAAATGGAGTTTGTTCACTAAATGATAATTTAGCTTCTACATTTCGCCCTAATTTATAACCAAAAGCAGCGGTAATTCTCCCA
>JBDNFJ010000041.1:0-3649 GCA_041689895.1 Gracilimonas sp.
GCTGGTGGAAATTGGAACCGCTACTTTTATATTTCCCCAATGCAAATTCAAATGTGCTTCGGTATTGGATAGCGTGTCAAAGTAAATCATAAACCATTCTGTTTCAGGGGCATCCGTTTCAACGGAAGCAGCAGGCACGCGGAGGTAATCTTCTGCGGCATCGTACTGCGTTCCCCACGACATTTTCTTACTCAAAATAATCGTCCATGCATCTCCATTTGGGATAGTGAAGAGAGAATAGGTACCCGCTTCCGCTTTAGAACCACCAAACATAACATCCTGCGAAAATGTGATAGCTGTGGACTCGTTAGCCCCCGTTCGCCATACTTCTCCGTCCACGGTATCATTAATGAGGTCTTTTACCTCTCGGCCTTTTATACCTGGTCGTCCATAAGTTACTGAAACAACGGTAGTTCCAATAGTTTGACTTACCGAGGCATTTGGGCTGACTCGCGCTTCAGCATTTCCTCGCTCTTGGGCGAAAGCAGCTCCAGAAATAAGAAAGAGAGCTAAGATGGGTAAAAATAGGTGTTGAATGATGTTCTTCATAAGGCGTTTATTTTAGGTTGAATAGTATTATCCGTTTACTTTTTCTTTAAGCAAGTAGCTAAATTCTTTTTTGAATTTCTTCACTTTGGGTGCAATTACAATGGAGCAGTAACCGGCGTTAGGATTATTACTGAAGTAGTCCTGATGATAATTCTCGGCAACATAATAATTTTTAAGAGGCTCAATTTTAGTCACAATGGGATCATCCCACAAACCGGATTCCTCCGTTTCTTTGAGTGATTCCTCCGCGATGCGTTTTTGCTCCTCATTATGATAAAAAATCACCGAGCGATATTGAACGCCTACATCGTTGCCTTGTCTGTTTAAGGTGGTTGGGTTATGCGTGTGCCAAAATATTTCCAATAATTCTGCATAAGAAATTACATTGGGATCGTAGGTAATACGAGTTACTTCGGCGTGGCCGGTATTTCCGGAGGTTACTTCTCGATAGCTGGGATTTCCTACATGTCCGCCCGAATATCCGGCTTCCACATCCTCGATTCCCTTAACCATTTCATAAATGGCTTCTCCACACCAGAAACATCCGCTGCCAAATGTTGCTTTTTCCAACTTCTTCTCCTTTTTTTGTGCTTGTGCATATAATGAAAATGAGCCAATACTGAATATAAGTACGGCACTAAAAATTGCTTTAAACATAATAGTAATCCTATTAATAGTGATAGTAAAAAAGGTTCCACCTTTATTACTAATGGTTGAACAGTTAAAGGCAAAGCCTTCGTTTCCTTTTCGGAAGAATGGCACAGCTTTAGTACTTTTAGGTTTATAAGTTTGTGAATTCATAAAAAGCTGTTCTATGAAACGTTCTATACTCACGCTGCTTTTAATTCTTCCATTACTAACTACGTGTTCTTCTAAAAAACAGATTGGAAGTATGAATTATGTGGAAACGATTGAATCGCCCAATAAAGAACTGATATTAGAAGTAGAAATGAATGAGGGGGAACCTGCATACAGTCTGCAATATAAAGGGAAAGAGGTCATCATGCCTTCACGGCTTGGAGTTATTTTTAAGAAAGCTGATTTGAGTAAAAACCTAACCCTCAATTATATTGAAACCTCCGGTTTTGATGAAACCTGGACACAGCCTTGGGGAGAGCAAAAAGATATCAGAAATAACTACTCCGAGACAAAGTGGTACCTTAGCGCAAAGGAAACCGGACAGAAAATGAATCTGGTATTTCGGGTGTATGATGACGGGCTCGGTTTCCGATACGAATGGCCGGACCAACAGGGTTTGCAGAACTTCGTGCTTACAGATGAGATCTCTGAATTCAACCTGGCCGGCAATCCCACCGGGTGGTGGATTAAAGCCTATCAGCTGAACAGATATGAGCATTTATTCACTAAAAGCCGGGTTTCAGAAATCGATACGGTTATTACTCCATTTACCATGAAGAACGATGATGGATTGTATATGTCTATCCACGAGGCTGCCTTAACCGATTTCGCCAGTATGAACCTCGCCAATAACGGGAATAATTCGCTGGAAGTGGATTTGGTTCCGTGGGTGAATGGCGATAAAGTGCGTGGATCTGCTCCCTATAAATCCCCATGGCGAACCATTGCTTTAGGTGAAACAGCCGGAAAATTAATGACCAACTATCTGGTACTGAACTTAAATGAACCCAATAAAATCGAAGACACCTCATGGATTAAAACCGGAAAATACACGGGTATTTGGTGGGATATGCATCTCGGAACCAAAACCTGGGGCTCGGGACCGATGCATGGTGCAACCACTGAATACGCCAAAAGGATGATGGATTTCACAGCCAAGCACGGCTTCTACGGCGTGCTGGTTGAAGGATGGAACAAAGGCTGGGACGGGAACTGGTTTGAAAATGGCGATGTATTCAGTTTCACAGAGCCTTATCCTGATTTTGATTTGGATGCAGTAACCCGTTACGGGGATTCATTGGGGGTGAAATTGATCGGGCATAATGAAACCTCCGCAGGAATTGCAAACTATGAAGCTCAGGTAGATGATGCTTTTGCTCTGGATAATAAAGTAGGAATTGAAGTAGTGAAAACGGGGTATGTGGGCGATTTTGTGGATGGAGGGGAATGGCATCATGGACAATTTATGGTGCGCCATTATCGTAAAATTGCAGAAAAAGCAGCCAAAGCTCATATCATGCTGGATGTGCACGAACCCATCAAAGATACAGGCATTCGCCGAACCTGGCCCAATATGATGACCCGTGAAGGTGCTCGCGGACAAGAATACAATGCATGGTCGGAAGATGGCGGGAATCCGGTTGGTTATACCACTATTGTCCCTTTTACGCGCGGACTTGTAGCTCCGTTTGATTACACGCCAGGGGTGTTCAACCTCTTGCTTACTGATAAGCCGGAAAACCCAAATCATAACAGAGTGCACCATACGCTTACCCACGAGCTGGCTTTATATGTGGTGATTTACAGTCCGCTGCAAATGGTAGCCGATCTCCCTAAAAACCTGGAGGCCAGACCGGAAGCACTCAAATGGGTAGAAGTGGTTCCTACAGATTGGGAAACTACGATTGTTCCTGAAGCGGAAATTGGGGAGTATGTGGTTGTAGTTCGAAAAGACCGAAACTCTGACGACTGGTATCTGGGTGGAATAACCAATGGAGAAGCTCGTGAAATCATGCTGAATTTAGATTTCTTAGACGCCGGAAAAACATACAAAGCTCATATCTGGGCAGATGATGAAGGCGCCGATTGGAAAACAAATCCATATCCAATTAGCCGAACTACGCGAGAAGTGAAGAGTGATTCTTCCTTGCAGTTGAAGCTTGCTGAAGGCAGTGGGGTTGCGGTTCGGTTTATGCTGGAAGAGTAGATTTCTAAGTGTTGGGGTGTGAAAATTTAAATGTGTTTGAGTGTGAACGTGTTAGTGTGATAGGTTTTAGCTATCGGCTTTCTGGATTTATGGGGTTTCTGTTTTATAACTCTTGGGGCTGAAGTAGCTAAGGGCTAATGCTTGGTATGTTTATACCATGATTTTAATTGTCTTAACAGCTCTGAATGATCGCCTCCATTGAAGCGCCATTCACATTCCTTTAAAAACCAATAGAAATTATCGGATTTGATGCCA
>JBDNFJ010000042.1:0-1984 GCA_041689895.1 Gracilimonas sp.
CGACGAGGAAGAATAAGCCTCGTCCTTTTAGCTTTTTTATAGTATGATCTTTAGTGTTTTACACAAGTAGGTAATAGCTTTCTGCTTTAGAAATTCCTAACAGACAGCAATTCCGCGGGTTTATTTTTATAATGGGGTGGCATCAGTTCGGTGCACTATAATAGGTAGAAGAAACGAATGTGAAAAAAGTGATCAACATAAAGTTCTGGGGGGTTCGCGGGTCTACGCCATGCGCAAATAAAGAAAATATGCGCTACGGTGGTAATACCATGTGCCTTCAAGTTGAGGTCCCTGGAAATGAAGAACTACTGATTTTTGATTGTGGAACAGGTTTTAGAAATTTAGGCAATCACCTTAGAGGAACGACGGCTCCACAAAAAAGTCGGGTTTTTATCACGCATCCACACTGGGATCATTTACAGGGCTTTTCCTTTTTTAAACCATTTTATGATGCCAAAAACCACTTCTGGATTTATTTACCTCCACAGGGTAATAAAGGCTGTAAAGAGATTTTACAAGGGCATATGTCCAGCACTTTTTTCCCCGTTTCTTTTGATATGCTGGAAGCAAGCTTACACTGTGAAACCATTCAGCCGGGCTTACTAAAGTTTGAGCATTACTCAGTAGAATATATGTGGGCTACGCACACGGTACCAACTGCGGCCTACAAAATTAGAGTGCAGGATAAAATCATCGTTTTTTGCCCGGATAATGAGTTGAAAAATAGTTCTTCGGCCGAAGTGCAATCTTTCAAAAAAAAGTTCCGAGCTTTTATACACGGGGTGGATGTACTGATTCATGATGGACAGTATAATCGCAAGCAATATGTGGAAAAAGTAGGCTGGGGACATTCTGCTTGGGAAGATATAGTGGAAATGGCAGCTGATGAAAAGGTAAAAAGGCTTTGTTTAACCCATCACGATCCCGATAACAACGACGAGGTTCTTGCTGAAATTGAAGAAGAGGTCAAGCGGAAGTTTGCAAATCATTTCGAGGACATTTATTTAGCCAAAGAAGGGCAGGAATTAAGCCTGCCCCTCGAAAGAGTAAAAAAGATTGCGGCTAAATAATTATCTCACTTAGAAGTAATAGCGGATACCCAGGGCACCATTGCCATCAAAATCGGTGTTGGGGGTGAGATTTAGAATTGGGACTACTTCAGCAAAGATATCCACTCTCGAATCCTGGATAATATAGTTTAAGCCAAAAGGTACTCGAACGCCAAGATATGCATCCGGATCACTTAGTATAACACGGGCACCAATACCATAGTAAAAAGCCAAGTCGCCTTGTTTTACGTCGTTAAACCAAGAGTGCAGCAGATAGTCGCCGTGGAGGTGGATGGCATCATTGCTTCCGGCAAAAGACCAAGCTGCACCTAAATCAAAAGCAGAGCGGTCGTTGTTCCAGCTTTTAACGGAAATACCGGTAGGCTCGCCCAACATCACTCCTAATCCGAGATTACCTCCGTTGCCTCTGGCTTGTGCATCGGCGTGATTTGGCATCATCATAAATAGTGCAACCGTGAAAATTGTAATGGGTAGAATCTTAGTTAATTTCATGTGTGTGTATTTTTTTAGGATTACGAATGAAAGGACTTGAAAACCATTCTATCATATTAAAGAGAAAAAATGGCGAAAATGTTTCATTTTTTCAGAAATAAGTGATTATTGGGAGAAAATGAGATGAAAATACCGTTAGTCTCTTACATCTTGCCGTAAGATATCTATTATAAGAAGCATCAAGTCATCAAAATCATTAAACCTAATTTCACCTTTATGGATACTAATTATTACAAAACCGAAGATTTAAAAAAGTTTGGCGACATCACCGAGTTTCAGGAAAAAATGGGAAATAAATTCTTTGGGTATTATGAGGAAGTTTTTGAGGAAGGCGCGCTCACCAAGCGTGAAAAAGCCTTAATTGCGCTGGCCGTATCGCACGCTTTACAATGTCCATATTGCATTGACGCTTATACCACCAA
>JBDNFJ010000043.1:0-3741 GCA_041689895.1 Gracilimonas sp.
ATAATTTTAAAATTCAACAATTCAATTATTCACAATGCATACATACAAACAATTACTGGTTTGGCTTATCGTAGGGGTATCTTTTGCAGGTTGCGAGATCCCTAAAAAACCGGATTTCACAACTTCTCATAAAGTAGAAGCTCCGGTTATGTACAAAAAAACGCTACAATTTATGGGCGACTCAACCGGTTTTTCCATGATTGATACTACCTCAAGCAGCTTTGATTCACTCTTTGTGTTTAACGAAGACAACTCAATGTCTATCTCTAAAGAGCAAGATTTTGAATTTGGCGATTTAAATGATGCGGTTCCCATAGTAAACGTAGAACCGGCTTCGTTTGAGTCTGAAGTTGGGAAAATCGAAATTAACGATTTTTCGTCTTCAGATGACGATTTGGGCTCAGCAGATATCGAAGAAGTAACGGGAAATGATCCGAACTTGATCCCGTCAGGGACGCCAATTATGGCCGGCAATAACAATGCCTCACCTGTTCGTTTGGCCATTGGTGCTAACACGGATTTTTTCCGTAGTGCCACTATTAAGGATGGTGCTATGAAAATTAAAGTGACCAATACTTTGGGCTTTGATTTTGCAACCACTGTTATTCAGGTTATTGATACTACGACCAATTCTCAAGTGGGTAGCTCAGCTACCTTTAGTTCAGCTAATGGAAATCAGCTTTCGGATGGAAAATCTGAGACTGCTTCAATCACATTTAGCGAGGGCGATCAGTTGATCAATCTTGGGGTTGAGATTATTGTTTCTTGGGACGCTTTTAACTTTCCTGCAAACCCGGGAGCGTTAACTGTAAACTCCGTTGTAGGCGATGGCTTAATTGCCTCCCAAGTTCAAGCAGCTTTAGATTCACAAGATTTCTCAACCGTCAGTACAGCTGCTTTTGACGCGGATGAATTTGAATTTACTGATCCCTCACACTTTGTAGAGCTTAAAAAGGGTAGAATTATCATTGCTCCCATCGAAAATCAGCTTCAATTCAAAATCAATCTCGACCTTACGTTTACGGATATCAGAGAATGCCCGGCATCGCTTGTTGGCAATGATTTTGTAATTAACAACGATCCGCTAACTCTAAGTTATACCGGTGCTCAAAGAATTAGAAGAGCAGATAACACCGGCTCAGGCTTTTCTCCCGAAGCAAACATTAGCTTAACAGGATGTAAGCTTTATGCTTTAAATAATGAAGTATCCTACAATATAGACGCTTTTACAGAGCCCACTAAAGAAGCTCCACAGGGTGAACGCATTCGGGTAATCAACGAGAACCAATCTATTTTATCTTCGGTTGAAATCTCGAATCTTGAAATTAAGCGCGCTACAGGTATTATCAAAAGACAAAATGTGTTATTGAATGATGATGATGGCGGTGATGAGCATCTGGATCTCTTTAATGACAATGAAGCCGAAATCACAAAAATTGACGGGTTGACGGATCTTTCCTCCCAGTTAAAAAATATCGACTTCACCAATCCTAAATTGTCTATCAATTACTTTTCAAACATTAGTGTTCCAACCACTATTTATGGAGCATTTATTGGGACTAACGGAGATGGTGAGAAAGTATATCTGAAAGGAACTGCAGGAAGTAAATATCAGGTTCAACCAACGGATAGCGTTTCAGGGCTCTATGCAAATGGAGTGGAATTACGCGATGATCAACTGGTTAAATTCACTTTGGATGAAATTAATAATGAAACCGGCGAAGATGGAACGCCAATCGAGTTCAATCGAACCAACACCAATGTGAATGACTTCTTAAATAATCTCCCCGATGAGATACGGTTTGTAGGTAAAGCCGTAATCAATGAGGACGAGCAGGAAGCCACAATTTTGGACAATTTGTTATTTGATCCTAAAATTAGCATTGATATACCCCTTGCTTTCTCAACCGAACAAGCTGCTACTTTTACAGATACCACCGATCAGAGTTTAGATTTTGTCCCTTCGCCCGATAATGGTGATTCCAGAACCGTTACCAATGGATTACTGGTCATTGAATACGAGAACGGGCTACCCTTAAGCGTAGATCTCAGCGTGGTGTTTATGGATTCGTTATACAACGAATTTGAATCTATTCCCGTAGCAGGCGAACAAATTAACCTCATGGCTTCTGAAGTAGATCTGGTTACACGATTTGCCTCTAATAAAACATCAGGCACTATTCAGATTGCTTTGAGTGAAAATCAGCTAAGGCAGCTGTACAAAACCAGATTCCTGAAAATATCGGCTGAGTTATTAACCACCGACACCAGTGGGAACGGAAAAGGAGATGCGGTACGGCTTCGTACCACAGATTCTATCACCCTTACTGTTAGGGCAGAATTAACCATTGAATCGGACATAAACTTAGACGACTAAAAGGGAATACAGAATATTATGAAAAAGTATATATCAATTATTACCGTAATTTTGGGACTTACATCGGCCGCGTTTGCGCAGTCTCGCCACTATAGCGCACAATCGCTGGGAATGGGAGGCGGAGGCACGGCCTACGTGGGTGGATATCACGCGAACTTCATTAACCCCGCCAACCTGATGCTGAAAACCCATCGCCCTAAAAACACGTTGGGCTTTGTAAATATTGGTGTTAAAGCAGGTGGAGGTTTGGCAAACGTTGCCGTTTACAATAAATACCTAACCACCGGGCAATTGATTACCGGTGATACCAGAAGCAATATGCTTAGTGAGTGGTTTGGTTCTAGTGCATCGAATTCCCGAGACCTTGCGGCCGATGTGAGTATTTTGCCCTTTGGCTTTTCACATCGGAGATCAAATCAAGCCTTTAGCTTGGCTTCAAGAGTGCGGGTAAATCAAGAATTCTCAATGAATAAAGGAATGGCAGAACTTGTAACCTATGGGCTGGATGCGGATAAATTCTCCACACCAACCCCCATTAATTTCAGCTCTAATACCGTAGCTTTTGCGGAGATTTCAGTGGGATATGCCCGACATATTATGGACCTCCCTGATCTGTTTTTTGCGAAGGACATTAAATTATATGTCGGCGTAGCGCCAAAATATCTTTATGGTGTACAGACGGCTAATTTAGATTTTGCCTCTACCATTCAGATGACGCGCGGCTCGCAAAATGCTCCATTCACAATCAACCACCAGTTTGCGTACAACCTCCAAACCGTTGGAACCTTATCTCAGCAACTTCAGGACTATTCGCATGCACACAGCCAAGATAGTGAGGCCGAGTTTGGGGACTATGTTGATTATTCGGGAGATGATTTGGGGCAAGCCCAAGGCACCGGTTTTGGAATTGATCTTGGAGCTACTTTAGAAATGGATATCACTAAGGTGCCCATTCCATTGTTTATCACCAAGAAGAAAACGCTGCGTTTGTCTATGTCGATTACAGATTTGGGCAAGCTAACCTACAATCAAACTCCTGCAAGTATATACGCTGATGGGGATTTCAAATATGTAGGTGCTGAGGATGGCGATTCATTTAATAGCTACTTTGATGATCTTGCCGACAGCTTGCAAAATGACGTGTATGGCAACTTTAATTCTAAGGAAACGGATGGAGTTACCTATAACCTTCCAAGCATGTACAATTTCGGTGCCTCGCTTGAGATGGGCAAATTGTTGTTGGCACTTGATTATGGCGTAGGTTTTAATTCAAATGGTATTAACTCCAAACGTAGCGTTCTGAACTTAGGGGCACAATATCGATTGCTCGGCTTTATTCCATTGCGGGTTGGAACTCGTATTGG
>JBDNFJ010000044.1:0-2239 GCA_041689895.1 Gracilimonas sp.
AGTTTGATCGATCATTTAGATACCTACTTCAGAAAAGGGGAGGTTTGATGGATATTATCACAGAGCTGGAAAAGATAAGAGAACACGAAAACCTATCGTTGTTGGAAGTTGAATTCGTCCGCTTTCTCACAAAAATTGAGCCTAATGCAAAATCTCAAGTTCTGAAAGCAGCGGCTGTTTGTGTGCAAGCACAACAAAGTGGGAATGTTTGCTTAGATTTTGATAACTGGAAGGAATCCCATGTTTTTGGAGATGAAAAAGCGGGCGAAGAAATCACACCTCATCTAAAGGAAGAATGGATTTCTGCTTTGCAAGCGAGTTCATTAGTGAGTGATGGTAGCGAATTAAAACCATTGGTTCTTGAAGACCGTCGCCTTTACCTGCACCGGTTTTGGAAGTATGAAGAGGAGCTGGCTACTTGGATTCAAGAACGATCGTGTTTAAAGCAAACCGTACCCGCAAAGGGCCGAAAAATATTACAGGGGCTGCTTTCCCCATCAGGCGATCTTTTTGAAACAAACTGGCAACATGTGGCTGTTTGCTTGAGTTTTCTTAGAAACCTATTGGTTATCTCGGGAGGACCCGGGACCGGAAAAACGTTTACGGTATTAAATATTATTGCGGCCCAAATGAAAGCCCATGAAAATAAAAAATATCGGGTTGCTCTGGCTGCTCCAACCGGAAAGGCTGCGAGAAGGCTGACGGATTCCATACAAGATGGGAAAGGAAATCTTCCCAAAACTTTTAGAACATCACTTGAAATACCCGAGTCGGCACAGACGGTTCATAAATTATTAGGAGCCGATTTTAGAGGACGGACATTCAGGTATAATGCCGACAATGTACTTCCCTACGATTTGGTAGTGGTTGATGAAGCCTCCATGCTCGATATTACCATGTGGGTACGATTGATTCGCGCTATAGGTCCCGATACGAAACTGGTGGTTTTAGGAGATAAAGATCAGTTGGCCTCGGTAGAAGCGGGTTCCATACTGGGTGATTTGTGTGGCGGCTCAAACACGTTTTCGAAGGATGTATCTTTAGAAATTGCAAATTTGTCAGGGATATCCGTTCCTATAACAGAAGAATATCCGGCAATAAATGATTGTGTTGTTTTTCTTACCAAAAGCTATCGTTTTGGGGAGCAAAGCGGAATTTATCAATTTGCTAAGGCTGTAAATGATGCGGATGCAGATAAGGCGATTGCAATTCTGAAGGATGAAAAATTCAGCGATATTAAATGGCTGCCAGCCACAGGAAACAGTATTCAGCAAGTGATAAACGAATATGCCGTGAATCACTATAGTGAGTACTCGGGATTAGAAGTATATGATCGCCTTCAAATATCCAACACGAAAAAGATATTATGTGCATTGCGTGTGAGTGAATGGGGAGCTCAAAAGATAAATCAACAGGTGGAAAAGGAAATTAAACGTACCATTAATCAGCTTGATTCTAAGGAATGGTACGACGGCAGAATTGTGATGGCTACTAAAAATGATAGCCTGTTAAAGATTAGGAACGGAGAAATAGGTATATTTGAGGAGATGGACGGGAAAAGGATTCGTTTTGAAGGGGATGAGCCGATTAAAGTATCATCGGCACGATTAAAAGATTATGAATCTGCTTTTGCAATAACAATCCATAAAAGTCAGGGTTCGGAGTTCAATGACGTAGCCATTGTCCTTCCAAGTAAAGATAATTCAATACTTTCCAAAGAGATTTTATATACAGCTGTAACAAGAGCCCGTCAAAACACTCTTGTTATTGCAAAGGAGGAAATATTGAAGAAAACAATCACAAATTCTGTTTCTCGGAATAGCGGGTTAAAACAGAAAGTATGGGGTTAGTTAAAAAAGTTTATGTCGTATCTAAAAAAATGGAACAAACGATAGACTTGCATCTATAAGCAAATTCAAGACATTAAAAGAATTGTACCCCAAAAAGCCAACGTATCAGGGGGGAGCGGTTGATAACCGGTTCCCCTTTTTCTTTTCCAAAAGATGTGCATTCCTGAGCCCAATTCCGCTTAGAGATTCTTAATCGGGATTAAGTATTTCTTAATTTTCACGAACCTACTTTAGAATCTTAATAAACTTCGCTTAATACAAGGCCTCTATTTCAGCTCTAAATCTTGATTAAAAGGCCAAACATTTCATTTCTTCTTATTCCAATTTTTATGATTCGATATCTGAAATGCATGAGAAGAAAAAAACGGAATGATGGAGCTCGCGATCAG
>JBDNFJ010000045.1:0-6236 GCA_041689895.1 Gracilimonas sp.
AAGGCCCATGATAATTTTGGCTTATCATACTCTAATGTTCCATTTAAAGAAGACGATGGTGGTCTAACTCGAATCGATAAAGTTGAGCTAATAGAACTATAACAACATTCATGACTTGGAAACGAAGGTGGATCTGGGTCGTAAGCAATAACCTTCCAATAAAATTTTTCATTTCTATCTAATCCATACACGGTTTTATTATTTGAAGTTAGCCCGCCATATGAATATTCTGGTGATGAGAAATTAGAGTTATTGTCAATTTCTAATCTGTACCTCGTTAAGTTAGGATTGCTTGAAGGGTTTTGCCATTGAAAATAGACGGTTGTTTCTTGAAATGAATTATTTGATGGTGATGTTAGAATTGGCGGGTCGAGATAATATTGCTCAGGAGGCGGGCAAGGAAGATCAGGCGGAACGCAATTGAATTGGCTTTTTTGAACCTGAACTGTAGGTGATGTTGCGAAATCTTTGTCGGGTTTCTCGTTTACTTCTGTATCATTCACATTACAACTGATAATGCTTATTGCTAAAAATATTGGGATAAAAAACTTTATTTGCTTCATAATTACTGTTTCTATATTAATTAAAATTAGCATGAACTACTTTAATGAGTAATTTGAATCCAAAATGTTACATTTTTTTTAAGTTTAGCTCAAAATAGTATTGCATGTACTCACGGATGCTATTATATTCGTCGCGTTATGAAAAACCAAAATGCTCAAATTAATTCTTGGTGGTGGCCTGTTATTGAATATAGCAGTGGGCACATTTTGTAATTGAGCGATTGAAAAAGACTTTAATATAAAAACCCACTGTTCGTTGAATAGTGGGTTTTTTTGTTTGTAGAAGTTGGGATTGACTCGTTGTGTTAGATTATTTAGTAACCTGGCCAACAAATACTTTTAATGATGAACTAAATGAATGAAGAGCAATTTTTAGCACTTAGTGAAAAATACACGGCCATTCCCGCATATAGGAGACTGCTGGCTGACGTACTCACGCCGGTTTCTCTATTTATGAATATTAGAGAAGGAGCCAAGTTTCCTTTTCTACTTGAATCGGTAGAAGGGGGCGAGCATTTGGCCCGGTATTCCTTTATTGGCCGAAATCCTTATCAAATCTTGGAGTTTGATGGGAAACAAACCACGCTTTCAAGAAATGGGCAAACTAACAACAGTAAGCATTCTTATTTTGAAACGCTCAAGGAGCTCACCACGGAGTACTCAGAACCTACGCTTCCAGAACTCCCGAGATTGAAAGGCGGAGCCGTTGGGTTTTCAGCATACGATACCTTTCGCTTGGTAGAGGATTTGCCAAATGTTCCTGAAGATGACTTAAATCTGCCGGAAGCTATTTGGGCTTTTTATGATGAAATTTTTGCTTTCGACCATGTAAAACATCAGGTCGTTTTGATAAAAACGGTATTTATTGAGGAGGAAGAGGATCCCGATGAAGCCTACGCCAAAGCACAAAAGAGTTTGGATGAGATGGAAGCGGCTTCACTAAACTCAAACTATCAAAACCGTCCTTTTAGCATTGATACTGATTCCCTACGCAGCAATATGAAGCAAGATTATTTTGAAGAAATTGTACAAAAAGGGAAAAACTATATTTATGAAGGCGATATTTTTCAAGTAGTACTTTCCCAACGTTTTGAAGCCGATATGAGTGGTGATCCATTTATGCTGTACCGCGCATTGCGAATGGTGAATCCTTCCCCGTATTTATTTTATCTGGATTTTGAAGATTTTCAGCTTGTAGGTTCTTCACCGGAAGTGCTGGTGCGTGTGCAAGAAGGAGAAACCAGAGTACTGCCCATTGCTGGAACCCGTCCACGGGGTAAGACGCATGAGGAAGACTTGGCACTGGAAGAAGATCTTAAAAACGATCCCAAAGAAGTGGCGGAGCATATTATGTTGGTAGATTTGGGACGTAATGATTTATCCCGAGTTTGCAAGCCAGGAACGGTTAAAATGGAGCGAAACCTGGTGATTGAGCGCTATTCGCACGTCATGCATATTGTGAGTGATGTAGTTGGTGAACTTCAGGATAATCAAACCTCAGTAGATGCGCTGATGCAATGTTTTCCGGCGGGAACGGTCAGTGGAGCACCAAAAATCCGGGCCATGGAAATTATTGACGAACTCGAGCGCACGAAACGTGGTATATATGCAGGAGCGGTTGGCTACTTTGATTTTTCCGGTAATATGGATACCTGCATTGCCATCCGCACCATGGTTGTTACAAACAACAAAGCGTACATTCAGGCAGGAGCGGGTATTGTGGCTGATAGTAATCCCGCCAAAGAATTTACAGAAACCCAAAACAAAGCAGCAGCTCTTATTCAAGCACTTAGTGTAGCTTTAGATATTCAATAGAAATTTGCACAGAACAACCAACATATAATAAAAGCACAAATCCTCCGTGTTCCTCCGCGCACTTTGTGGTTAAAAAAGGCCTAAGCACAGAGTTTTACAGAGTGTTGAATTGAGATTAATCGATGAACAAACAAAGAAATTGGAAAAGCTTGGAGACAGGTTCATAATTAACCTGAATCAAACAAAAACATAGTATAAAAGCACAAATCCTCCGTGATCCTTCGCGCACTCCGTGGTTAAAAAAGGTCTAACCACAGAGCTCACAGAGTGTTGAATTGAGATTAACTAAACTAACCCCATGAGTAACAAAAAAACCATACTTTCTGGAATTCAGCCTTCAGGTAAGCTTCATATAGGGAATTATTTTGGAGCTATTCGTCAGCATATAGCCATGCAGGATAAAGGGGAGGCTTTCTACTTTATAGCAAATTATCATTCACTGACCTCGTTGAACGACGGCGAGCAGCTTCGTCAAAATACTATTGACGTAACGCTTGATTATCTGGCGCTGGGATTAGATCCAAAGAAAGCTACCTTTTTTGTGCAATCGGATGTTCCGCAAGTCACTGAGTTAGCCTGGATTTTAGGAACGTTATGCCCCGTTTCACTTATGGAGAAAGCAGTGGCCTACAAAGATAAAATTGCAAGTGGTTTGAATCCGAACATTGGCTTGTTTACCTATCCCATACTTCAAGCGGCGGATATCTTGATTTATCATTCCGATATCGTTCCGGTGGGAGAAGATCAAAAACAGAATATTGAGATTACACGTGATTTAGCCGGTAAATTTAATCACCTTTTTGGCGATGAATTCTTGAAAATTCCTGAAGATCATATTGTGAAATCCGTAGCCACTGTTCCCGGTCTTGATGGGCGAAAAATGAGTAAAAGTTACGGTAACACCATTAATATTTTTGCGGAAGGAAAAGCCCTCAAGAAACGGGTTATGGCTATTGAAACCGACTCAACGTCGCTTGAAGCTCCAAAAAATCCCGATAAAGACAATGTGTACGCGCTCATCAAGTTATTTGCAGATAAAGAACAACAAGGTGAAATCGCTGAAAAATACCGAGCGGGCGGTTATGGTTACGGTCATGCTAAGAAGGAATTGCTGGGCATGATGGAAGCCTATTTTGCAGAAGCCCGGGAAAAACGCAAGAAACTGGCAGAAGACCTCGATTACGTGCAAGATGTGCTTCGTGAAGGAGGAAATAAAGCACGTGAACGGGCTGAAAAAGTAATGGAACCCATCCGCGAAGTAGCGGGAATTGTACGACATTTTTAGATTGCACATTTATTGTGAATTCATTGTTCCACTACTTTTATCTGCAATATATATCTAACCAACTATTAACCATTTTAGCATTACCCATTGATACTGATTATTGACAACTACGATTCGTTCACGTACAACTTGGTGCATTTGGTGGCGGCCAAAACCGATCATTATAAAGTAATTCGTAATGATGTGATGACGCTGGATGAAGTCCGACCGTTAAAACCTTCTAAGATTCTGATATCACCCGGTCCCGGTCGTCCCCATGAAGCGGGAATTACCGAAGAAATTATCCAAGAACTTGGAGCAACGGTTCCTATTTTAGGCGTGTGTTTGGGGCATCAGGCCATTGGAGAAGTGTTTGGAGCCAAAGTAATACATGCTCCTAAGTTAATGCACGGCAAGGTTTCCAGTATATCACATAATGGAGAATATATATTTAAAGGCATCAAAAATGATTTCACTGCAACGCGATATCATTCGCTGGTTTTAGATCCCGCTACTATGCCGGACGTGCTCGAAATCACCGCTACGTCTGAAGATGGTGTGATTCAAGGTATTCGTCATAAAGAATTCCCCATTCAAGGGATTCAATTTCATCCCGAAAGTATTTTAACAACCGAAGGGCCTAAACTAATTTCAAACTGGTTACGACAATAATGGATTTCAAAAGCATACTAAATAAACTCTCATTTTCTGAAGACCTCACGCAAATAGAAGCTGAAACGGCCATGAATTTAATCATGACCGGAGAAGTATCGGAAGAACAAATTGCTTCTTTTTTAACCGCTATGCGTCTAAAGGGTGAAACGGTAAAAGAACTCACCGCCTTTGTTAGTGTGATGCGCGCCAAAGCCATCAAAGTTGAAGTAGATGTTACCGGTGCCGTTGATATGGTTGGAACGGGAGGTGATAAATCCGGAACCTTTAATATTTCTACAGCTGCTTCTTTCATAACAGCTGCGGCGGGCATTCCGGTTATTAAGCACGGAAATCGAAGTGCTTCCAGTAAATGCGGAAGTGCCGATGTGCTGGAATACCTGGGTGCTTCTATTGAGCTTGGGAAAGAAGGAGTGGAGCAAGTATTTAATGAAATTGGGATGGCCTTTATGTTTGCTCCCATGTTTCATCCTGCTATGAAATATGTGATGCCCACTCGTCGGGAACTGGGCTTTCGTACGTTTTTCAATATTTTAGGTCCTATGGTGAATCCTGCCGGAGTTCAACGCTATGTAATTGGCGCGTTCAATAAAGAAGTGGCCGAAAAAATGGTGCATATTTTAGCTAACCTAAATACGGATTTTGCCTATACCTTTAACGCACATGATGGTTTGGATGAAATCAGCCTGACTTCACAATCAGAAATATTTGAGTTGAAGGATAAAATGGTTTCAACATCCATTTTGTTTGATTCAGCATCTATTGGTTTCAAAAAGGCAGAAATGAAGGAACTTATTGGCGGAGGAAGAAAGGAAAATGCGCTGATTTTGAAGAATATCATGGCAAACAAAGCGAGCGATGCCCAAAAAGACATTACCTTACTGAATGCCACATTTGCTATTCAAGCTTCCGGTAAAGTAGATAAACTGGAAGAAGCAAAGATTATGGCTACAGAAGCGCTTGAATCTGGCAAGGCGCGCAAGTTATTCAATGATTTTGTTGATGCAACCAACGATGCCATGGGCACCTTTAAATATTAAAATGAGCAATATTTTAGATCAAATAACGAAGCAAACAGCCGAAGATCTGACCAAACGTAAACGTGAGATCAGCTTCAGTGCTTTAAATTCTTTAGAAGGATTTGAGAAAAAACGTATTTCATTTAAAAATGCTATATCCGGTAATAAAGACATTTCCATTATAGCAGAAGTCAAAAAAGCGTCACCATCCAAAGGAATTATTCGTCCTGATTTCGACCCGGTGGATATTGCCTTGCGTTACGAAGAGGGGGGAGCTTCTGCCATTTCAGTGCTAACCGATACCCCTTTTTTTAAAGGAGATTTGGCGCACTTAGAAGCCATTTCGAGACGGGTGAAACTACCTTTACTTCGCAAAGACTTTATCATCGATCCCTATCAAATAAAAGAAGCCAAAGCTTATGGAGCCGATGCGGTTTTAATCATCGTGGCTATCACCGAAGGAACTCAACTCGAAGAATTACTGCATGCCACAAAGGAGTATGAGCTGGATGCATTAGTTGAATGCTACGATCAAAATGATTTCGAGCGCCTTAATTTTAATCTCGTTGATATTATTGGAGTAAATAACCGAGATTTAAAGAATTTTGAAGTAGATGTACATCGTGGAATTTCCATTCTGCAACAAGCACCCAAAGATACTGTTTTAGTGTCGGAGAGTGGATTATGCTCCGGCAAGGATCTGGCTTTGTTGAAGAAAGAAGGAATTCATTCGGCGCTGATTGGAGAGTATTTTATGCGTCAAGAAGATCCCGGACAGGCTTTAAAGGATTTGTTAAAGCAAACTGTAGAAGCATTTGAAATAATTACAGCTCATGAGTGAACAGAAAGAGCGTACGAAAATTAAAATCTGTGGCATCACAAATTTAGAAGATGCACGTTTTG